>NZ_JAGJEE010000028.1:0-64638 GCF_018100885.1 Pseudoalteromonas sp. MMG013
CAAATGCTTCTGAAGCAAGCTCACAAAAGGTGAGGTTGTATTGGTTGAGAGAAAAGAAATTGTATTTGTTCAAGCGTGCTGAGTTTACGTTCTTAAAGAGTTGGAGTTTTACTGATACCTTATCACTTGCTACCTAAGCTCTATGGCCCTAAAGATAAAAACTCGACCCCTTACTTTTATAGAGCTAAGATAACAGAAAGGTCTTAAATGTCTCATTAGTTTATCAATTAGCCGCTTCTCACTTTTTCTAATAGAGTACCTATTAATCAGCATATCACTTTCTATTAAATAACGTTCATTTTTTAGTGTTTTGTTTTATAAGTTTTTTATCAATTCTAGATGCGGTTACATTTGAATTTATAGGCTGTAGCTAATGTGTTTAGGAGAGGAGGTTATTAAATTAAGTCGGTGAAATAAACCGCTTTGAGAAAGCCTAAAGATGTTAGGTCATATCGCTATTTGCCTCCCCATTTTGCAGCTTCACCTATTTTTATGACAAATATTTGCGATTTATATCTAACTGTATATACTCACAGTAAATGATACTGTATGGAAAACCAGTTGTATGCGACCTCTGACAAAAAGACAAGAACAAGTATTTGAACTCGTTAAAGTATTTATTAAAGATACAGGAATGCCACCAACACGTGCAGAAATTGCAGATGCATTAGGCTTTAAAAGTGCAAATGCTGCAGAAGAGCACTTGAAAGCACTAGCAAAAAAAGGGGTTATTGAGATGGTCCCTGGAGCAAGTAGAGGAATTCGATTAGCTGTCGAAGATGAAGCTGAGCAATTAGGTCTCCCTTTGATTGGTCGGGTTGCTGCTGGTGAACCCATTTTAGCACAGCAACATATCGAAACGCATTGCCAAGTCGATCCGTCTTTATTTAAGCCTGTGGCCGACTACTTATTGCGGGTTAATGGGATGAGTATGAAAGATATTGGTATTATCGATGGAGATTTACTAGCAGTACATCGTACTCAAGTGGCTGAAAATGGCCAAGTAGTTGTTGCCAGAGTGGATGAAGACGTAACTGTAAAGCGCTTAGAGAAAGCAGGTAAACGTGTTTTATTACACGCAGAAAATGACGACTTTTCAGCGATTGAGGTTGACTTGGAGCATGAGTCTTTTGCAATAGAAGGCTTAGCAGTTGGTGTGATAAGAAATGGTAATTGGATGTAATTACATCCAATAGCATCAACTTCATGAAGTAAAATGGTGAGTTTATCTCTAAATTCACCTGTTTCACTTAGATTTTAATTCTATTGTGCCAAATAAATTCAAACACTTCCCCTCTAGTTGTTTAAAAACACCTTAAAACTTGCAAATTGCTTATTTATTGACTAATTAGTTAATAGTCACGCAGTTTAGCATTCGACGAAAGTCGCAGCTCATGACAGTCATCCGATAATAAAAACACCATGCGCATTTTAGTGAAAAGGTCATTTACTAGCGCAAAATAAAGGGGCGTCACATGAAAGCATGCCATGCGTTTGTAAGCTTATTCGTTTTATTACTCTCGTTTAGTGCGACCAGTAATAGTGCTTACAATATGCGACAAGGAGTGACAGACATAAGTCAAAATGTCTATCAACTCCATATGACTATCTTCCTGATATGTTGTGTTATAGGTGTCATCGTTTTTGCGGTGATGTTTTGGGCACTCATACATCACCGAAAATCTAAAGGCGCTATTGCAGCTCAATTTCACGAAAGTACCAAGGTAGAAATTCTTTGGACTGCGATTCCATTCGTTATATTGGTCGTAATGGCTATACCGGCTACTAAAACGTTGATAGCGATGGAAGATGCTAGTAAAGCAGATTTAACCATTAAAGTGACCGGCTCTCAATGGAAGTGGCATTACGAGTACATGGGCCATGATGTAGATTTTTACTCTGTACTTTCCACACCAAGAGAGCAGATGAATGATAAGGAAGAAAAAGGTGAGCATTATTTGTTGGAAGTGGACAAAGCATTGGTTATACCGACCGGAAAAAAAGTACGATTTCTGATGACCTCTGATGATGTAATTCATTCTTGGTGGGTCCCCGACTTTGCAGTGAAAAAAGATGCAAACCCCGGTTTTATTAATGAAGCTTGGACTAATGTAAATGAGGCAGGAATTTATAGAGGACAATGTGCAGAGCTATGTGGAAAAGATCATGGGTTTATGCCAATCGTCGTTGATGCAAGAGCGCCTGATGAATTTGATCTCTGGTTGGCTCAGGCCAAACAACAAAAATCGATAGAAGCGGCAGCAAGTGCTGCATTACTAGATCAAACGTTAAGCAAAGAAGAATTAATGGCCGTTGGGGAGCAAGTTTACATGGGTTACTGTGCAGCATGCCATCAACCAACAGGAATGGGATTACCAGGTGTGTTTCCTGCCTTAAAGGGGAGCCCTATGGTGACAGGTGATTTGCAACCTCACATTGATATTTTACTTAATGGTAAACCAGGAACAGCCATGCAGGCATTTGGGAAGCAACTGTCTATCAAACAAATTGCTGGTGTTATTACCTATAAGCGTAATAGCTGGGGTAATGATACTGGTGAAGTGGTTCAACCTAGTCAAATACAATTAGAAATAGACGCGACTAAGGAGAAAGAACAATGAGTACATTGGTTGAATCTCAAGAGCAAAACCATGAACACCACCATATGCCGAAAGGATTTAAGCGTTGGCTTTATACAACAAATCATAAAGATATAGGATCTCTGTATTTAATTTTTTCTCTGACTATGTTCATCGTTGGAGGGGCGATGGCAATGGTCATTCGCGCCGAGCTATTTCAGCCTGGACTGCAACTAGTCGATCCGCATTTTTTCAATCAGATGACTACCGTGCATGGTTTAATTATGGTTTTTGGGGCTGTAATGCCAGCGTTTACGGGGTTAGCAAATTGGATGATACCAATGATGATAGGTGCGCCAGATATGGCTTTGCCTAGAATGAATAACTGGAGCTTTTGGATTCTGCCATTCGCGTTTTCAATCCTATTAATGTCGTTGTTTATGGAAGGTGGTGGGCCAGCTTTTGGTTGGACATTCTACGCGCCATTGTCGACGACATATAGCAATGATAACACCGCGCTATTTGTATTTGCGGTTCACATAATGGGGATCAGCTCAATTATGGGGGCAATTAATGTGATTGTAACCATAGTCAATTTGAGAGCACCAGGTATGACTTGGATGAAGTTACCGTTATTTGTATGGACGTGGTTAATCACCGCATTTCTTTTGATAGCGGTTATGCCTGTATTAGCAGGTGCTGTCACTATGGTATTAACTGATAAGTATTTTGGCACCAGTTTTTTTGACGCAGCAGGTGGTGGTGATCCGGTAATGTTCCAACATATATTTTGGTTCTTTGGCCATCCAGAGGTATACATCATGATTTTGCCCGCTTTTGGGATCATCTCTACCATTGTTCCAACCTTCTCACGGAAAAAATTATTTGGATATGCCTCAATGGTGTATGCGACTTCTTCAATTGCACTACTTTCTTTTGTTGTTTGGGCACATCATATGTTTACTACTGGGATGCCACTGGCTGGCGAGCTATTTTTCATGTATGCGACTATGTTGATCTCGGTTCCAACAGGGGTGAAGGTATTCAATTGGGTGGCGACGATGTGGCGAGGGTCAATAACGTTCGAAATCCCAATGCTGTTTTCCATTGCCTTTATTGTGTTATTTACGTTAGGTGGTTTCTCAGGCTTGATGCTAGCAATAACACCTGCTGATTTTCAGTATCATGATACCTATTTTGTCGTTGCGCACTTTCATTATGTATTGGTAACCGGTGCCGTGTTCTCAATTATGGCAGGGGCTTATTATTGGCTACCGAAATGGACGGGCCACATGTATAACATTGCCCTTGCAAAATGGCACTTTTGGTTGTCATTAGTAAGCGTTAATGTCTTATTCTTTCCTATGCATTTTGTCGGTCTTGCTGGTATGCCTCGGCGTATTCCTGACTACGCTCTCCAGTTTGCGGATTTTAACGCCATAATAAGTATTGGCGGCTTTGCTTTTGGGTTATCGCAGTTATTGTTTGTTTTGGTTGTTTATAAATGTGCTCGTGGTGGAGAGTCTGTCCCAAGCAAAGTTTGGGATGGGGCTGAAGGGCTTGAGTGGGAGGTTGCATCCCCCGCACCATATCATACGTTCAGTACTCCGCCAGAGGTTAAATAATGGAACACAGTGTCTTATTAAAGAAATTATTGTTGAGTGCGGTGGCAATGTTTGCTTTTGCTTTTGCATTAGTGCCTCTTTATGACGTGTTTTGTGATGTGACGGGCCTTAATGGCAAGCCGAATATGGAGGTGGCTGCGCAAAGCCAACAAATTATCAACTCAAGAACGGTTGATGTGAGCTTTACGACTCATGCACAACAAAGTGCGCCATTTGCCGTGAAAGCGCAGCAGTATATGGTTCAAGTTAAGCCTGGTGAGATGACAGCAGTGACATTTTCAGCACAAAACTTAAGTAAAAGTGCACGAGTTATGCAAGCCGTTCCTTCAGTTTCTCCAGGAAGAGCTGCAAAGTATCTACATAAAATGGCATGTTTTTGTTTTGATAAGCAGGCGTTTGCTGCAAGTGAGCAACTTGAGTTCAAGCTATTATTTTATGTAGACACAGAGTTACCTGTTGATGTGAAAGAGTTAACGTTGTCATACACCGTATTTGATATTAGTGACTCAGCACAAGCCAATATTCATACTGTGACTGCAAGTGCAGTCGCAAGTTAGGAGAGATTCGTGGAACAAAAATATGAAAACTATTATGTACCAGAGCAAAGTCAGTGGCCAATAATCGGCGCAGTCGCGATGTTTTTAATTGCCATTGGTGCTGGTTTGACTGTCATGCAAGCTAATTCCGAAAACACCAGTGGGAGTTATATTTTATATGCAGGGATTGGTGTTTTGATATACATGTTGTTTGGTTGGTTCAAACATGTAATTGAAGAGTCGCAAAAAGGGTTATATTCGGCGCAAATGGATCGTTCATTTCGTCAGGGTATGAGTTGGTTCATTTTTTCTGAGGTAATGTTTTTCTTAGCATTCTTTGGGGCATTGTTTTATGCCCGGGTGTTATCTGTGCCTTGGTTAGGAGGAGCCAGCAATAATGCGATGACTTACGAGGTGCTTTGGCCGAACTTTGAGGCCGTTTGGCCGCTGTTAACTACGCCAGCTGGTGATACCACAAATGCGATGGGGTGGCAGGGCTTACCGTTAATCAACACAATTATTCTTTTAACTTCTTCTGTCACAATTCATTTTGCACATGTCGCTATAGAGCGTGATGAACGAGCAAAACTGAAAGTATTTTTGAGTTTAACTGTGTTACTTGGCGTGGTGTTCTTAGGGTTGCAAGTCGCAGAGTATATGCATGCCTATAATGATCTGAATTTGACATTACAATCAGGGCTTTATGGCAATACATTTTACTTGCTTACAGGGTTTCATGGTATGCACGTGACACTAGGCACTTTGATGTTAATGGTTGTTTTACTGCGTATATTAAAGGGGCATTTGGACTCTAAACAACACTTTGCTTTTCAAGCGGCTGCTTGGTATTGGCATTTTGTTGATGTTGTCTGGTTGTGTTTGTTTGTATTTGTGTATGTTCTATGAGTAATGGTGTGCTATTAAGCGGAAGAAGTTCAAATAGTGCACTACATAAGATAAGTAAAATCACAAACACAGAGTAAATAACCCGGCGCCCGAGGTAAAAAGACATAGGTTTATTTTCTTGAGTGTTAGAGACCATTAAATAAAGTGCTCTAAATAGGTTGAATAAGATAAATAATAATAAAAATACGATAACAAGTTTAATCAACATTTAGAGGCCTATATGCAAGAAGTGAGTCGTTACAAGCTTAGTTCAATTTTGGCGACATTGGCAGTAATACTTATTGTTACTGTGTGTTTATTGCTCGCGCGATGGCAATGGTTAAGGGGGGAAAATAAAGAATCACTACTCAAGCAGGAGCAGGCACACTTAGCCGCGCCGAGGTCTGATTTAAGGAAGTTTCTGGTCACGTCACCGGATCTGCTTCATAGTGCAAAAATAAAAGTTGTGGGGCATTTTGTACAGGGGAATATCTGGTTTTTAGATAACAAAGTTATTGAAGGTCAAACAGGATATGACGTGGTGACCCTATTTGACGCCAATAACCTTAATGGAATGCTGCTTGTTAATTTAGGGTTTGTGGCAGCACCTGCATCTAGAACATTACCTTTATTGAATTTGCCGGATGAGCAAATAGAGCTTAACTTACAGATTAAGAGCAAGGATATTCAAGGTTTTACGCTAGCATCACAGCCAGCAATGGATATTAATCAGCCTAATTTACTTCAATATATCGATCTATCTTATTTTTTGAATATTACTGGGTTAAGTATATATCCATTTTTGACGTATCAAGTAGGTGCTCAAGCAGTCGTTGGGCAACCGCATTATCAAGCTGTAGTTATGTCTCCTCAAAAGCATCAAGCCTATGCGTTGCAATGGTTGTTAATAGGTATATCCGCTGCTGCAATTGGATATTTTATGTTGAAAAAAAAGGAAGAAACTCAATGAAAAATAAACCAATGTGGTTATTTCTATGTTGCTGTAGTGTGCCATTTTTGCTTGCTTATATTGCAGTGTCTTTTAATTGGTTACCTGACCGTGTAACAAATAATGGAAAGTTCGTTGAGGGTGAGATTTCTATTGCAGGTTGGCAACAAGAGCCTGGCGTACTTTGGACCATCGCTTTAAATGCACCGATTCATTGTACACGAGCATGCACTCATCAGTTAAATGATTTAACTAATACGTATACAGCGTTAGGGAAAAATAAAAAACGGGTCAGTTTGGCTATTTTAGGGAGAGAGACAGGTGATAGTAAGATGCTGACATATCCTAGTTTGACCGAACTGGAGGCTGGTAAGTTGTATTTGATAGACCATCGAGGGCTTGTAGTGTTGGCATATGATCATAGCTTTGATGCTCAAGAAAATCGTATGAATCATAAAGGAATGTTGAAAGATCTGAAGAAGTTGTTGAATTATGCAAGAAGTAGTTAGGGGGGAGTATGCAATATAATTATCGAAAAATAGCACTCTTCGGTTGCTTATTGGCTGCTGTAGTTGTCACGTTAGGTGCATATACGCGTTTAAGTAACTCAGGCCTTGGCTGCCCAGATTGGCCAGGGTGTTATGGCTTTATGTCAGTACCTACATTAGCTGAAGATGTGCTTGTTGCGCAGTCTCAGTTCCCTGAAAGCGAGATTGAACATGAAAAGGCTTGGATTGAAATGATCCATAGATATTTTGCGGCGATTTTAGGGTTACTTGTTCTGTTTTTGTGTGTAATAGCGATTAAGTATAAGCGGGAAAGTCCTTTACCTACAAAGCTTGTTTGTTTATTAACCTTACTCATTTTATTCCAAGGCGCGTTGGGAATGTGGACGGTAACTATGAATTTGCAACCTTTTATAGTGATGGGGCATTTATTAGGGGGCTTTAGTATTTTATCGTTGTTGTCATTACTATACTTTCGCGTTGCAACTAGTTTGAGTCCATTGGCTGACAAGGTATCTCACCGGTTTAAAATGGTACTGTTTGTCTTGGGGATATTGGTTATTCAAATTGCTCTAGGTGGTTGGGTGGCCGCGAATTATGCTGCACCTCATTGTACGGGTCTTCCTGCATGTAACAATATGGAGTTGTTTTCAATTAATAGCTTATTTCATTTACCAATTGGCCAAGAAAATTATGAGTATGGCGTATTACCATTTGAAACGAGGCTGTCTATCCATTTTGTTCATCGATTTTGGGCGCTGGTCACGTCAATTGCGATATTTGTAATGGCTATCAAGCTGTATGCACTCGCAACATCAACAACTTTCAAATATGCCATTCTCTGGGTCGTGGCATTATTGATTATTCAGTTGAGTGTGGGAGCGGCGATTGTATATCTACAATTTCCGCTACTTTTAACCCTCTTTCATAATTTTATGGCAGCTATGTTATTGACTAGCATGGTTAGGTTGTGTTTTTTAATCAAGTACCGATGTGGAGAGGTAGTATGAAAACAGCGGTTATGAATCAAAGTGTGTATGCTTCTTGGTGGCACTCAGTGGGTAACTACATTGCCATTTGTAAAGCGAAAGTAGTGGCCATGTTGGTAATCACTGCTTGGGTTGGTATTGCTTTGGCGCCAGAGATGGATCGCAGTTGGGTATCCCAAATAATGAGTTTATTGGGTATTGGTGCTTTAGCGGCAGCGGCAGCGGCCGTTAACCATGTTGTCGACAGAGAAATAGATCAAAAGATGGCGCGAACGCGACACAGACCTGTCGCGACGGACCGATTAACGGTGCGTGATGCATTGTTATTTTCCTCAGGGTTGACCGTGATAGGAGTTGTTGTTCTTTTACAGTGGAGTAACCTACTGTGTACAGTATTAACGCTGCTAGCTCTTTTAGGTTATGCCGTTGTTTATACCTTATTCTTAAAGCGAGCAACCCCCCAAAATATCGTGATTGGTGGATTAGCTGGTGCGATGCCGCCACTTCTTGGCTGGGTAAGTGAAACTGGGCAGTTAGATGCAGAGCCTTTACTCTTAGTCATGATTATTTTTGCTTGGACCCCTCCACACTTTTGGGCATTGGCTATAGCCCGAAGAAATGACTATCAGCGTGCTAATATTCCGATGTTGCCTGTAACTCATGGTACACAGTTCACGCAACTATGCATGATTGTTTATACCATATTACTCGCACTTATCTGCATTGTACCTTATCTAATTTCGATGTCTGGATGGTTTTATTTAGTGTGTTCAAGTCTATTAAATGGTTGGTTTATCGTTAAAAGTGTGAGTCTGTATTATTGGCCCTCAGATGAGAAAGCGATGGCGCTTTTTCGTTTTTCAATAAGTCATTTACTGCTACTATTTGTCGCTCTTTTTGCAGATAAATGGATTATGTAATGCGTTATATCTTATTTGGGATCGTTTCGGTTTTATTACTTGGGTGCTCAGAAAAACCGGTGGTATCTGATTTGACGGTTCATTATCAACAGCCAAAACTTATCAAACAATTTGCGTTAACAGACCAACATGGCGAAACGTTGACTGAGCAAGATTTACTAGGACAATGGACACTGTTGTTTCTAGGGTATACGAGTTGCCCCGATATTTGTCCGATGACATTGGCGAAACTTGCTCAAGTACATCAACGATTACAAAATAGTGTTCCATTGTCTATTTGGTTTATATCAGTAGACCCGCAAAGGGACACTGTTGAAAAGCGTCAAGCATATATAGACTATTTCAATCACGAGTTTAAAGCGATGAGTGGGCCTCACGCGACATTATTTCCGTTTGTACGTGATATTGGGCTAATTTATGCGATTAATAACAGTGAAGACTCAGAGTATTATGTTGATCATAGCGCGTCGGTGGCATTGATTAATCCAAATGGTGAATTAGCGGCTATTTTCAAGGCTAAATACACGGCAAATGAAATTCCATTGATTGATGTTGCTACGCTGATCTCTGATTTTAACCTTATTGCAATGTAAGAACAGAAATACGGGATAATGTGCTTGAATTATAGTGCGCGTTTTTTCGGTATTTATAGCTAACACGCTAATTATTTTTACCTTTTTTGTATTAACTTTTATGGCATTTTTTACATCTGCGTCTAAGCTGAGTTTATAAATATAAATTTACAAGGACAGTGCCCTGCATATGTTAAAACTTTCACCTGAGTTGACGATAAGTCAAGTTGAAGATTTACATCAGCAGTTGCAGCAAGAACTGCATGTAGAGCATGACGTTTGTATTGATATTTCTGAAGTCTGTAGAGCTGATACGGCGTCAATTCAATTGCTTTGTGCGTTACAAAAACATCTCCAGAACATCAATCATCAAATAGTCTGGCACGGGCAAAGTACTGCGTTTACTAATGCAGTCGATGAGTTAGGGCTAGTACAATATTTAGCCCTAGATAGTGTTAATTAAGAGGTCAGTATGAAAAAGATTTTGGCTGTAGACGATTCTGCATCAATGCGACAAATGGTCGGATTCACATTAAAAAAAGCGGGTTTTGATGTAACTGAGGCTAAAGATGGCAGTGAGGCGCTTAGTATTGCAAAGCAGCAGGGGTTTGACGCCGTTATATCTGATGTGAATATGCCTGTGATGGATGGTATTACGTTAATTCGAGAACTGCGCTCGCTACCTAATTATAAATTCACCCCATTGTTAATGTTGACTACTGAATCGGGTTTAGATAAGAAAACCGAAGGTAAAGCAGCAGGGGCTACAGGGTGGATTGTTAAACCGTTTAACCCGGAGCAGTTGTTAGCGGTATTAAAAAAGGTTATTCGTTGATCTAGGAGTGCCTTATGAGTATTGATTTAAGTCAATTCTTTGAAGTTTTTTTTGAGGAAAGCTTTGAAGGGTTAGATGCAATGGAAGCCGAGTTACTTAATTTAGAACCAGGCGCTGAAGACTCCGAAACGATCAATACAATTTTCAGAGCCGCACATTCTATTAAAGGTGGCAGTGGCACTTTTGGCTTTACGTCAGTGTCCGATTTTACCCATGTTTTAGAAACACTTTTAGATCAGATCCGTGATGGGCAACGTCAATTAACTGCTGAGCATGTAAACTTGTTACTCAAATCAGTCGATTGTTTGCGGGCTTTATTGGGGGCACTTCAAGCAGAACAAACACCAGACCTTAGTGAAGCCAATGAACTAAGGTTAAAATTTGAAGTGATTCTCGGTATGAGTGATGGTGTGGCTGAAGAGTCTGTTGAGTCACTTCCAGAGTCTTCAGGAGAGTCTACTTACCAAATTGATTTCAAGCCTTTGCCTCATTTGTTTAAAACCGGTAATGAACCCCTCTACATGATTAGCGAATTAGCTGAACTTGGAGAATTAGAAACCACAGCTTTCTATGATGGGATCCCAAGTATCGAAAATTTAAGTCCAGATGAGTGCTTTTTAAGTTGGCGATTTTTTTTGACAACCATCAAACCTGAATCAGCAATTAAAGAGATTTTTGAGTGGGTTGAAGATGATGCACATATTGAAATTACAATGTGCGGCGGGCTATTTGGTAAGGTCGCCAGTAACGCAGATGTAGAAACAGAAAATGTCAATACTGAGAGTAATATTGGCCTCGAAACGCCATCTCCAAAACCGGTTAAAGCTGAAATTTCAGTCAATTCTCCCGGGAAAAAAGCTGAACCAAAAAAACCATCAGAACAAAGCTCCACGTCTATTCGAGTGGGTATTGATAAGGTCGATTCCCTGATAAATATGGTTGGAGAGCTTGTTATTACACAAGCCATGCTGAGTCAAATCGGAGAGCAGGATATAACAGAGACGACCATTACTTCATTACAGGAAGGTTTGGCGCAGCTTGCTCATAATACCCGAGATCTGCAAGAAAATGTTATGCGTATTAGAATGTTACCTATTAGCTTTGTATTCAGCCGCTTTCCTCGCTTAGTCCGAGATATATCACAGAAACTTAATAAGCAAGTTGAGTTGAAACTGTTAGGGGAACAAACCGAACTGGATAAAACGGTTATGGAGAAAATCTCAGATCCAATGGTGCATTTAGTGAGAAACTCTTTGGATCATGGATTAGAGACTCCTGAGCAGCGAGTTGCTGCGGGCAAAGATCCAGTAGGCACTGTTACCTTAAATGCATTTCATCAAGGAGGAAACATTGTGATCGAAATTATGGATGATGGGCAAGGTTTAAATACAGAGAAAATTAAAGAAAAAGCCATTGCAAATGGTCTGGTGCAAGAATCCGATGAGCTCAGTGCAGATGAAATAAATGAACTTATTTTCATGCCAGGTTTTTCTACTGCAGACGCAGTGAGTGATATTTCTGGCAGGGGAGTGGGTATGGATGTTGTGCGACGAAATATTCAAGCATTAAATGGCTCTGTTGAGGTGTCGTCTGCACCAGATGTTGGTTCAACATTTACAATACGTTTACCGTTAACATTAGCGATTCTTGATGGTCAATTAGTCAAGGTTGCTCAGCACACTTACATTATTCCACTCATTTCAATCGTTGAATCGTTACAAATTGATATTTCAAAAGTCAGTCGCGTTGGCAAAGATTTGGATGTATTGAGGCTAAGGGATGAATATATCCCGATTTTGAGACTCTACGACATTTTTAGCCATCAAGGAGCAATTGAGGAGCTTGATAAAACACTCTTAGTTGTTGTGGAAAGTGACAACCATAAAGTTGGCTTACTTGTTGATGATTTATTAGCCCAGCAACAAGTCGTAATTAAGAGCCTTGAAGCTAACTATCAAAAGGTGGATGGAGTATCGGGTGCAACAATACTTGGTGATGGTCGAGTATCATTGATTATTGATATTAGCGGTTTGATAAAACTAAGTGGTTTAAAGCGGCCTGGATCACAAGAGCTTCTAGTAGAAGCGAAAGCTGTTGAGGTTGCATGATGAATGAACAAGCTGATTTAAACCAACAATTAATTCTAGGCGGTCAACAAGATGAAGATCAGTATCTTACATTTATGATGGCTGGTGAAGAATATGGAATGGATATCTTAGCAGTTCAAGAGATTAGAGGTTGGGAGGATGCCACCGTTATTCCTAATGCCCCAGCGTTTGTTAAAGGGGCGATTAACTTACGAGGGACGATAGTCCCTATTATTGATTTACGGTTACGCTTTGGGATTGAAAGTGTGGCGTATAGCCCTCTCACTGTTGTAATTGTTGTGTCAGTTGAGATAAAAGAACAGCTCAAAGTAATGGGCTTAGTCGTAGATGCGGTCTCGGATGTTTATAGTATTTCTGAGGAAAAGGCCAAAGATGTTCCTGATTTTCAGGATTCCGATAATGCACAATATGTGCATGGCTTAGTAAATGTCGGCGAGAAAATGGTTGTGTTACTTAATTTAGCGAGAGTGTTAGATTTGAGCGCAAATTATATGCAGCATGGGTAAGGTGGAGAGAACATGAGTAATCATAATTTACAGGGGCCAATTAATAATAAATTGATGTATGTTGGCATCGCTCAAATTGCCTGTATTGCTTTGGCATTTAAGCTTATAGGTATTGATCTGACACTGATAAATAGTGCAATGATGTTGGTGCCTATTATTACTGTATTAGCTTGCGTGTTGTATTTGAAGCATTGCTTTAGTCATTATCTCGCTCAACTTGAGTGCGTTGAGCGCGTTTTGCCGTTTTTACAAGTTCAAGAGATAGAAACAATAGCCACGATTGATTTTAGTCATTACTCGCAATTACACCGTGCTTTGACCGCGCAATCAGAGCAGTCCCCTAAATCTGATAAAAGTCATATAGATAGTTTAATTAGAGCCTTGCGAGTGTGCCAAGCAAACATCATGGTCGCTGATACAGATCTTAATATTACGTATCTGAATGATTCAGTAACCCAAATGTTAAAAGATAACGAAGCTAAGTTACAAGAGAGTTTGCCAAGTTTTCGTGTAGATGGCTTAGTTGGCAGGAATATTGATGCATTCCATGTAAATCCCGCACATCAAAGGAGTTTATTAGGGAGTCTGTCTCAGGTATATACGACAAAGATTAAAGTTGCAGGCTTGACGTTTGAGTTAATAGCGACACCAGTATTCAATGATCAGCATGAGCGTATCGCAACATTGGTTGAATGGAAAGATATAACGGAGAAATTAGAGTTTGAGGAGAAGCAGCGAGTGCTGTCCGCACACACAGCTCGTATATCGAGCGCATTAGATGTGTGCCAAGCGAATGTAATGTTAGCCGATCCCGATTTGAATATTGTTTATGCCAATCACTCAGTATTACAAATGTTGACTGCTAATCAAGCACAGCTTAGAAGTGCGCTACCTAATTTTGATGCAAGTAAGTTAATTGGTGAATGTATCGATGTATTTCATGTAAACCCCAGCCATCAACGACACTTATTGGCGAAACTAACACAAACCTACAAGACAGACATTGAGGTGGCTGGCTTTATATTTGGACTGATAGCCACACCGGTATACGATGATAATAATGAAAGACTGGGTACAGTGGTTGAATGGGAAGACAAAACCAAACGTTTGGCTAAAGAGAAAGAAGAGCAAGAACGCGCAAATGAAAATTTACGGGTGAAGCGGGCACTTGATAATGTGGCAACGAATACCATGATTGCAAATGACGAACACAATATCGTCTATATGAACAAAGCTGTTGTTCATATGATGGGCAATGCAGAAAGTGATATTAAGAAAGATTTACCACATTTTGATAGTCGTACTTTACTTGGCTCAAATATTGACATTTTCCACAAGGATCCATCACATCAACGAAGTATGTTAGAGCGTTTGACATCAGTTTATAAAACGGAAATCTTAGTTGGTGGCCGGACATTTGGGTTGGTCGCTAATCCAATTATAGGTGCTGATGGAGAAAGAATTGGTACAGTGGTTGAGTGGAGCGATAGAACGGCGGAAGTAGCGATTGAAGCGGAAGTTAATGGGCTTGTTGTTGCAGCAGGTAAAGGTGATTTAAGCACTAGATTGGAAGAAGCGAATAAACAAGGTTTTTATTTACGTTTAACTCAAGGTTTAAACGAGCTTGTCGGTATTGTTGATGGAGCAGTGTCAGATACGGCACAAATGTTAGATGCGCTGGCCAATGGTGATTTAACACGCCGTGTTAATGCAAATTACCATGGTGCTTTTGACAAGTTAAAGCAAGATGCGAATGCCACTGCTGATAAATTAACCGAGGTGCTCAATCGAATTAATTCTTCCGCGACGCTGGTGGCCAGTGGTGCAGAAGAGATTTCACAGGGAAATACTGATCTAAGTCAAAGAACAGAAGAACAAGCTTCGTCATTAGAAGAAACAGCGTCTAGTATGGAAGAAATGACCAGTACGGTTAGACAAAATGCAGATAATGCAAAAATTGCAAATAGCTTAGCTGAGGAGACATGCGATAAAGCAATGCTCGGTGGTGAGGTTGTTAATCGTGCAGTCTCGAGTATGTCTGCAATAAATGAATCGAGTAAAAAAATAGCAGATATTATTGGCGTGATCGATGAAATTGCTTTTCAGACGAATTTGCTGGCGCTTAATGCGGCCGTTGAAGCCGCTCGAGCGGGTGAACAGGGCCGCGGGTTTGCTGTAGTTGCAGGTGAAGTGCGTAATTTAGCACAGCGGTCGGCTGGTGCGGCAAAAGAAATCAAAGATCTGATCCGTGATAGTGTGGGTAAGGTTGAAGACGGTACAATTTTGGTTAACGAATCCGGAGAAACACTTAAGGATATTGTTGCCTCAGTAAAACGTGTTACGCAGATGATTTCTGATATAGCTGAAGCCTCGGTGGAACAAAGCTCAGGTATTGAGCAAGTGAATAAAGCGGTCACGCAGATGGATGAAATGACCCAACAAAATGCGGCTCTTGTTGAAGAGGCATCTGCCGCAGGTGAGTCGATGGCAGAACAAGCTAACAATATGAAAAGATTGCTTAATTACTTCTCTTTGAATGAGGAGTCAGAGGCCACAACGATGGGGTTATCGTCACAAACGCATTTGGTGCCTGAGGCATTAGCTAATCGCCCACCTCAAGCATCTGCACGTATTGAGCATTCCACTGCAAATGAGGGCGCTAATGCACCCGCAACAGGTAATCAATTTGCAGACAATTCGGAAGAGTGGGAAGAGTTTTAATACATGACATAGCGCTTTCTATTCAATAAAAAAGGAGCCTGTGGGATGCGGGAATTTACGTTTACTGATACGGACTTTAAAGTGATTTCTGAGCGGGTGTATCAAGCATGTGGTATTGTGCTTGGCCCGCATAAAAGAGAAATGGTTTATTCTCGAATTGCACGGCGAATAAGGGCGAATGGCCTAACTTCATTTACTGATTATTTGCGGTATTTAGAAACGCATAGTGATGCTGAATTTAGCCACTTTATTAATGCAATTACAACAAACTTAACGTCTTTTTTCAGAGAGAATCATCATTTCGAGTATTTATCGGAGCAAATTATTCCCTCACTTTTAGAGACGAATAGGGAGTCTCGGCGAGTACGAATTTGGTCTGCTGGTTGTTCTACGGGTGAAGAGCCATATAGCATTGCAATGACTATTATGGATAAGTTTCCATCATCATGGGACGTGAAAATTTTAGCGACTGATTTAGATTCAAATGTACTTAGCAAGGCGCAACAAGGAGTGTATGAACCGGATACTATTACGGGTTTGGCAGCGAACCAGTTGAAATTATTTTTTCTAAAAAGTGCCGATGAAAAGGCATATAGAGTTAAACCACTGTTGCAACAACAGATTTCATTTAAGCGATTAAATTTACTTGAAAACTGGCCTATGAAAGGCCCATTTGATGTGATTTTTTGCCGTAATGTACTGATTTATTTTGATAAGGAAACTAAAGATACGTTATTTAGGCGATATCATGAGATGTTATCACGTGACGGACATTTGTTTATTGGCCATTCAGAAACGATGGGTAAAGAGCATGACGAATTTAAGAATTTAGGTAAAACCACGTATAAGAAGATATGCAATGGATAAGCAGTTTAAGTCAGTCATAAGTGGTTTTGAACATGTTAAGCGCTTTTGGGATTCCGGTCGTTCGATGGTGGTAGCAAAAGTGCTCCCAGGTGAATTTTATGTGTCTAAAAATGATGAATTAATATCGACAGTATTAGGTTCGTGTATTGCGGCGTGTGTGTATGATGATAGATTAGGCATTGGTGGTATGAATCATTTTATGTTGCCAGGAGTGAAAGGCATGGAAGAAATTCATGCTGATGATTTAAATTGTCGATATGGTCACTGGGCAATGGAATATCTTATAAATGAAGTGCTTAAAAATGGTGCTGCAAGAGAGAATTTAAAAATAAAGTTGTTTGGTGGAGGGAAAATAATCCGCTCAATGACTGATATTGGTGTTGGTAATATACGGTTTGCGAATGCTTATATTAAAGATGAAGCGTTAGATCTGGTATCACACGATGTTGGAGGGCCATGGCCTAGAAAGGTGGTGTTTCATCCTCAAACGGGAAAAGCACAGGTGAAAAAGTTGCGTGAAATGCATAATGATACGATAGAAAAGAGAGAAGTTAGGTATCTACATGACATTGAAACGCAAGATGCGAAAACTGATATAGAGTTGTTTTAGGAGGGAGCATGATTAAAGTACTCGTAATTGATGATTCTCCCTTAATAAGAGGGATACTAACAGAGGTATTGCAACAAGCCGCAGACATTCGAGTCGTTGGATGCGCAGAAGATCCATATCAAGCGAGAGAGTTGATTAAAACACTTCACCCTGATGTACTAACACTTGATATAGAAATGCCTAAAATGGATGGCTTAAGCTTTTTAAGAAATTTAATGCGTTTGCGACCTATGCCAGTAGTCATGATTTCGACATTGACTCAGCAAGGATCACCAGCCACGCTTGAGGCACTAGAAATTGGTGCTGTTGATTTTATTGCTAAGCCAAAGGTGAATGTGTCAGAACAGTTACAAGCGTATGCTGATACATTACAAGAAAAGGTCAGAGTTGCTGCTCAAGCACGGATCAGGCCATTTAAGGCGTCAGATCACATTCCTCCAACCATCATAGGAGAGTCACAACAGTACAAAGTCAACGCGATTTTGGCGATTGGAGCTTCGACGGGGGGAACAGAAGCAATTAAAGAAGTATTGATGAAGCTGCCAAAGCATGCTCCTGCTACTGTGATAACACAACATATTCCCCCTGTATTTAGTGCGTCTTTTGCACAACGTATGGATCGTTGCACGAGTGTGCTTGTTAAAGAGGCGGAACATGGAGATGTGTTAGGGCCAGGTAAAGTATTTATCGCGCCAGGGGATAAACATTTAAAAATAGTGAAACGCGGCTCGGTGACGGTCTGTGAGCTGTATGATGGTGATCCTGTGAATCGGCATAAACCTGCTGTGGATGTTTTGTTTGATTCACTGATCCCATTGGCAAAACAAGTGAGTGCTGTGCTTTTAACCGGCATGGGAAGTGATGGTGCAAAAGGGATGTTAAAGTTGCGACAGAACGGAGCAAAGACTGCAGCACAGGATGAAGCGAGTTGTGTGGTGTGGGGTATGCCTCGGGCGGCTGTGCAGCTTGAGGCTGCACAGACTGTTATACCACTTAGTCGAGTAGCCCAGACATTGTTGTCATCAGTCACTAAGTAGAGGTGGCATGTTGGAGTTTAATTGTCGCGATGAGACTTAATAATTACCCATGGCTGCGAGTACCAATAGTATTGACCCGGTTTCCCTTTAATCGGGGCGGTACAGTTATACCTTGAACGACCTAATGTTAGAGCGTGTGAAGAAGTGATGGAGACACTTTTGTCATTTAACCATGTTAGCTCAGCAGTGCCTCCCCCAGATATGAAGCAAGCTAATTGGCTAGTATGGAAGGGCTTGTTGTGGAAGGTGAGTGTGATTACTGGCTTTGATTGTGATGTCACTGAATTATCATATTGCGCAGCTGCGATTGAAAAAGCATTTGAATGTAATTTTGTTTTGAGCGTGTTTAAATCAGCATAAATTCCAGATGCCGGAAAACGTGGGATACGAGTGAAATCAGAGTACATGCCCACAGCCCCAGAATGCTGTCCTATGCCGATATAGCCTAACTCCGCAACAAGTTGTTGTAGTGCAGTGTTAAACTCGCCATAAGGATAAGCTAATAGCTTTGCATTATGCCCCACTTCTTCTTTAATGCGTTGTTCTGACCAGGTGATGTCTTGCTTAATTCGTGTGTACCATACATCATGGGTTTCTCCCGTTAACTTTTTATGGAGATAATCATGTTGTGCACTGTGATTCGCGATCAATGCTCCTCGTTTGGCAAGCGTTCTTAATTCATCCCAAGTCATGACGTAACTTTGTTGTTCGTCAATGAGCTTGGGGTTGACGAAAATAGTATACGGATAGTTAAATTTTTCAAGTAAGGGGGCGGCATCTGTGATGTTGTTATCGTAACCATCATCAAAGGTAATGGCGACCGTGTTAGGTCCTACCGCTAGGCCATGCTTTAGTTTGTGTAAGAGTGTGTTTAATGGCACAACTTTAAAATTATTTTCTTTAAGATATTGAAGGTGTGCTGTAAATGTATCACTACTTACTGAGGTTACAGCGGGCAGCTTTTCGCTGACGTGATGATACTGTAATATTACTGCGGCATACACGCTGCGAGTCATCAACATTGAGGCCAAAAATACAATATGGGTCATTTTCTTAGCAAACATAAGTCCTACCACTTCGCTTTACTTTTACTTGCGGGACCGATGATTTTATCAAATATCTCGGTACCCTTGCTAGGTTTAGTTGATACGGCTGTGATTGGGCATCTCTCAAGTGCCCATTATTTAGCCGGTATCGCTTTAGGATCAGGAAGCATTGCGATTCTATTTTGGTTGGCGAGTTTTTTAAGGATGAGTACAACAGGTGTTATCGCACAGGCATTTGGTGCTAAAGACTTCGTAAGAGTTAAGCAACTCCTGTTAAGCAGCTTATTTTTGTCTCTTATTTTTTCGGTTACGCTTATCGCTTTGAGTCCAGTATTAATGTCTTTGATAGAGGCATTGTCGGGGACGTCACCACAAGTGATGTTACAGGCGAACAGTTATTTTTCTATTCGAATTATGAGTGCTCCCGCGGCACTAAGTAATTTAGTATTACTCGGGCTCATGCTTGGCATGCATTATGGGAAAGGCCCATTTTATTTGGTGTTGTTTACCAATATTGTGAATATTGTTTTAGATGTGGTGTTTGTACTCGTACTAGATTTTGGGGTCGCTGGTGCGGCTTGGGCGTCTGTAATCGCGGATTATAGTGCATTGGTGTTAGCAGTGTGTTTAGTTAAAAAACTATTCGCTCGTCACGGTGTTTCTTGGGGGGGATCCTTGCCTTCCAAGGAAAGTATTGCAGGTTTGTTGACCCTAAATCGTGATATATTTATCCGCTCTTTGCTGTTGCAACTATGCTTTAGCTTCATGACTTTTTATGGCGCGCGATTAGGCGAAACGATACTTGCTGCCAATGCTGTGTTGTTGAATTTTCTCATGCTAGTGAGCTTTGCATTAGACGGTATTGCTTATGCTGCCGAAGCGAAAGTGGGTGCAGCGAAAGGGGAAGGGGATGTTCAACAGTTGCATTTGTGGGTTAAGGTAAGCGTATGGTGGGGAAGTATTTTTGCTATTGGATATTGTGTCTTTTTTGCGATATTTGGCTCAGCTATCATCGGATTACTGACGAATATTCCAGATGTAATTAAGACTGCTAAGCTTTATTTACCATGGCTTATTGTATTACCAATTATTGCTATGGCATGTTTTTTATTCGACGGCGTATTTGTCGGCCTAACACGAGCAAAGGAAATGCGTAACTCGATGTTTATTGCACTCATGGTTGGGTTTTTTGTACCGTTTTATTTAACGATGGAGTGGGGGAATCATGGTTTATGGTTTGCGATGAGCTGCTTTATGGCAACGAGAGGCCTCACTTTGGTTTATCGTTATAAGAAGATATTTGATCAGGGTGCATTGTTGCAATGACTTGTGAAAAGCGATTAGCAAATATACCAAGATAACCCCATGCAGCAAAAAACAGTGCCGGGATTAGCAATCCTAGCCCAATTAGCTGCACCCATGCTTGCTCATAGTAGCCATATGCAATGGCTATACAGCTAAGTGCAAACAGTCCCAAGCCAATAAAAAAGCGCCTGAGACTCAGCTTAGGATGCTGCCCAAGTTTATAAATGATGGCTTTTAACATGGTGCCTTAATAATAAGAGTGTTCACCAGCTTGATGCTCTGTGATATCACGTACCCCGGTGATTTCATCAAATTTTGCTATCATTTCTTTTTCAATCCCTTCTTTAAGGGTAACGTCAATCATTGAACAACCATTACAGCCGCCACCAAATTGTAAAATAGCAATACCTTCTGCTGTGATCTCAACTAGACTGACTTGACCGCCATGATTTGCAAGTTGCGGATTAACTTCAGAGGTAAGCATATGCTCAACGCGTTCATTTAAGTCTGCATTTTCACTCAGCTTTTTAGCTTTTGCATTAGGGGCTTTAAGCGTAAGTTGAGTCCCCATTTTGTCAGTGACAAAGTCAATTTCAGCTTCATCTAAAAATGGCGCACTTTCAGCATCAACTACGGCATCAAAACCGTTAAAGTTAAGGCGAATATCACTTTCCTCAACCGCATCTGCTGGGCAATATGACACGCCGCACTCTGCTTGAGATGTGCCTGGGTTTACTACGAATACACGAATGTTAGTTGCTTCTGCTTGATCGGATAGCAGTTTAGCAAAATGTGATTGAGCTGTTTCTGAAATGGTTATCATAACTGTGACTATTACTTGACTAAATTACTCGGATACTTTGTATGATACTCCCCTCGTCGTGTTGTCGCTAGTGTTGGGCGTAAAAATTTGGCAACTTCTAATTAGACTGTTAGCGTTTAAACAATCATCAGTTTTAAGGTCTTGATATGCGGTTTCTATTTTTTTGTTTGGCAATAGCGATATGTTTGCCTCTTTCGGTGGTGGCTAAGCCACTTCATTACTATTTTCCAGAAGATATTCAATTTAACCCAAACATTCCTAAGCCTAGTGAAGTACTTGGGTATGAGGTTGGGCAATGGCATGTGCGACATGACCAATTAGTACAGTATATGAAAGTGTTAGCTAAGACGAGTGATCGCGTCCAAATAAAAACAATCGGTTACACTCACGAACAACGGCCATTGCTGTTATTGACTATAACGGCACCTGATAAATTACAACGAATTGAAAAAATTCGTACCCAACATTTGGCTCGGTTATTTTCAGAAGGGTCCAGTGTGGACACACCAGCGGTTGCTTGGATGGGATATAGTGTGCACGGTAATGAGCCATCTGGTAGTAATGCGGCATTGCTGGTGGCGTATTATCTTGCAGCGGCGCAAAATGATGTGGTAACAGAATTATTGGGCAACACGGTTATTTTATTGGATCCCTCTCTAAATCCAGATGGTTTAGCGCGTTTTGCTCAATGGGCAAATAGTAATCGAGGTATGAATTTATCAGCGGATCCACAACATAGAGAGCATGTGGAGGCTTGGCCTTCAGGACGCACAAACCATTATATGTTTGACTTAAATAGAGATTGGCTGTTGCTGCAACATCCGGAGTCTCAAGCTCGGGTGTCTGAATTTCATCGATGGAAACCAAATGTTTTAACTGACTTCCATGAAATGGGATCGAATAGCAGTTACTTTTTCCAACCCGGTATTGCATCTCGGACACACCCTCTAACTCCTAAAATGAATGTGACTTTAACTGAGGTATTAGCACAGTTTCATGCTAAGTCTTTAGATGATGATAAGCAGCTCTATTTTACACAAGAAAGCTTTGATGATTTTTATTACGGAAAGGGATCTACTTATCCGGATGCAAATGGCGCTATAGGCATTTTATTTGAGCAAGCAAGCAGCCGAGGTCATGTACAAGACACAATCAATGGACAGCTCAGTTTTGCGCAAACCATAAAAAACCAGTTAACAACCAGTCTGTCGACATTTACAGGGGTAATGGCGAATAAAAAACAACTACTTTCCTATCAACAGCAGTTTTATCAACAGGCAGTCGCTTTGGCAGACAAAGAGAAGTTTGCAGGTTATGTGATATCTGCTGGGCAAGATCAACAAAAATTTGAAACGTTTTTATCGTTGCTGTCACAACATCAAATCGAAGGGTTTACATTACAAAAACCCTTTAAAGTGGCTGGCTACCAGTACCAAATAGGTGATATTTATGTGCCATTAGCACAGCCACAATATCGATTAGTTAAAGCGGTATTTTCGGAACAAAAAACGTTTCAAGATAATACTTTCTATGATGTTTCAGGGTGGACATTAGCACATGCGTTTAATTTGAATTTTGCTAAAGCAGATAGTACATGGGGGTTAAAAGTGAGCGAGCAACCTTGGAATTTGCCTGCAAAGCAGCAATATGAAGTGCTTCCAGATGCGTATGCTTATAGCTTTTCATGGCAACAATGGCAGGCTCCAAAAATGCTGAACTTTTTATTGAAGAATAAAATTGAAGCTCGCGTGGCCATGAAAGCATTTAATGCTATAACCACCTCAGGAGAGCACGCTTTTGCCTCAGGTAGTATCGTAATTCCATCAGGGCTTCAGCAGAATAAGCGTTGGCTTGCACTGTTGAATATGGCACAAACTAAGTTTTCGGTAAAAATTCACCCCATCACTACAGGTTTAACGAGTAAAGGCATTGATCTAGGATCTCGCAATATGAGTGCACTCAAACGGCCAAAGGTATTGCTTGTAGGAGGTGAAGGGACTAGTCAATATGAAGTTGGTGAAGTTTGGTATCATTTGGATAAACATTTAGGTATCGCGCCAACACTTGTTGAGCAAGATAGAATCGCGCAAGTAAACCTCTCAAAATATAGCCATATCATTTTAACAGATGGTCGTTATAATCGTTTGTCAGACCGGGCTAAAGTGTTGATCACTGGTTGGGTTAATAAGGGAGGTGTAATTTGGGGTCATAAAAGAGGCGCAAAATGGTTGCTTGATAGTCAAATGCTAAATGCGAAAAGTGTGAGTAAAAAAGAAATGGCTGAGCAGTTTAATACCAAGGATCTGACTTATGGTGATCAAGATGCACTGGGTGGTAAGCAGCGTATCGCTGGCGCTATTTTTTCTACTGAGCTCGACCTTTCACATCCGCTTTCCTTCGGCTTTGAACGTGCGACATTACCTGTGTTTAAAAACAGCACTTGGTTGCTTAAAGCGCCTGAAAAGCCGTTCTTATCGGTCAGCAAATATGTAGAAAAACCTTTATTGTCGGGCTACGCCGCAGCAGAGAATGTTTCGAAAATAAGCGAAGGTGCAGCAGTCATTGCCCACCGGTATGGGGAAGGTAGCGTGATAGCCAGTACAGATAACCCTGTTTTTAGAGGGTATTGGTACGGAAGTAGTCGCTTACTGACAAATGCCATATTTTTTGGTCACACACTATCGGTTCAAGGGCGTTAATGCGGTAGTAAATGCCCAAACTTGCGCTGCACCCGCTTCTAGACACGCGCGTGCAGCTGCATTCATTGTTGCACCGGAGGTTATAATATCATCAACAAGTGCTACATTAAGTCCCTCCATTGAGCCTTCAACGTAAAATGCCCCTTTAATATTATGCTGTCGTTTATGCCGTGATAAATTACTTTGAGCTTGCGTGTTGTGTGACCTTACTAATGTAGGAATAGGCGTGACTGTATTGAGTAAACAAGGTTGCCATGTTTGACTGACTTGATTAAAACCTCGGGTGGCTAATCGAATTGGATGTAGGGGGATGACGATGGTTAAATCAGGTGCAAAAGCTGCGTGCGACAAACATCCACTAAACTGTTGTGTAATAACTTGTTGTAGCGCTTTTTTATAATAGGCTTTGTGTTGAAATTTATAACCCTTTAACCATACTTTTAATTGGCTCTCATACCATCCACATGCAATCAAACCATTACAATTTGGCAGCGCGAAGTCTCTTTGAATATCAGGACGTAATAGCAAGTTACCCTCACTATGAGCAAATAGCGGCATATCTTCGAGACAATACGGGCATATGACATCATGTGTTGCTAGAGGGGCATGACAACAAATACAGATATTGGGCATAAGCCAATCGATGATTTTCCTGAGTGCCATCGTTACTTTCCATTGTGTTAGCGGTATTATTACAACAAGTTTGGTTGAGAGTTTTTGAAAATGCAAAATGAAGCGGTTCTGTTACATGGCTGGGGTATGAATGCACAAGTATGGCATTATGTAGAACCAGATATACAGGCAGTATATAAAGGGAATGTGCGCAGTATTAACTTACCGGGCTTCGGTGGCGCATGTTCACCTGCTGGTGATTATTCACTTGCAAGTGCCGCAGAATTACTAGCCAAGCAGCTGCATGCAAACAGTGTTTTAATTGGTTGGTCATTGGGTGGATTATTTGCTCTTTATCTGGCAAAGCATTTTCCAGAGAAAGTGAGTAAAGTCATTTTAATTGCATCAACGCCTTATTTTTGTGAGCAACAACACTGGTTAGGGATCAAACCTGATGTGTTGAATACCTTCCAGGTTCAATTACAAAATAGTGCAGCTAAAACCATTGAGCGATTTTTAGCAATTCAAGCGATGGGAAGTGAAAATGCACGGGAAGATATTAAGCATTTACGGGCTTTGCTCGCGGGATCTCCTGCACCGGATAGTCGAGCACTTAAAGCGGGCCTAGAAATATTAAAACAGGAAGATTTACGGGCTGAAATGAGTGTATTACCACAACCTATTTTTGGTTTATTTGGTCGCTTAGATTCACTAGTACCCAAAGGTGTCATTACACAAATTTGCAAGCTTAACCCACAATTTAACTATGAAGTATTGCCTAAAGCATCACACGCACCATTTATTTCACATCGGCAGGAATTTATAACTTTCCTAAAATCAGTACTTTAAAAATTGAATATAAAAATGGTATTAAAATAGCGAAATCGTGCTTTATTTTCATGACTTTTTGCGCAATAATTGACCATATATAAATGTTTCTGGAGCACGCTATGCCAATTGGTGACGTATTAAATAATGGGATTGAGGGGTTTAATAGAGCCAGCCAAGGTATTGAGCGTGCTAGTGCTGAAATCAATCGTGCGACTCAAAGTTCGCAAGATGAGAATCAATTGGCACAGCAACGTCAATTGCAAGGGGCTCGTCCAGAAGAGTCAGTAACAGCACCTGTTGCTCAACCAGCTAAAATTGATGAAGCATTAGTGAATTTGAAAGTTGAAGAGTTTAATGCGAAGGCGAATGTGCAATCAATTCGTACTGCAGATGAAGCATTGGGCACTTTGATTGATATTAAGGTTTGAGTTTGAAGTAAAATGGTATGAGTATTGTAACGCCACCACCGGCGATGAATTTAAATACTGCCAACGTCTACACTGAAACAGCAAGACGAGATAATCAGCTGCGTGAGGTGATCCCTAAAGCAGCACCTACCTCGGCCACATTTACTGAAAATAAAGCGGTAAATGATGGCGATAAAGCGAAAGCCAATTCTCCCGATGATAACGCATTATATGATAGCTCTGGTAAACTAGAGAAAAACAAAGTTATTGATGAAAAAGGGGCGCAAAGTGATGATCGTCAAGCCAAATCAGACGGTGATGACACTGCAAGCGAGCAAGAACAAAATGAAGAAAAGGTTGAGCAACAGCAGATCCAAGAATTAAAATCCCGTGATACGGAAGTAAGGTTGCACGAACAAGCGCATGCTCGGGTTGGTGGGCAGTATGCAGGCTCTCCTAGTTATGAATATCAACGAGGTCCAGACGGCAACAATTACGCTGTTGGCGGGCAAGTAATGATTGATGTGGCAGAGATCCCGGGTGACCCTTCTGGTACGATCGAAAAAATGCAAACAGTTAGAGCGGCAGCGTTAGCACCTGCTGAGCCTTCGGGGGCTGACCGGGCAATTGCAGCTGATGCAACACAAAAACAAGCTGCAGCTCAAGCTGAGTTGGCGAAGCAAGTGATCAGTAGGGGATCTGAAGAGGAGAACCAACAGCAAGATACTACCCGGGTTCAAAATTATGAAACTCGCCGGCTGGCTGCTGCTGATGATGAAGGGTTGGCTCTGCGAGATCCCGTAGCATTAAAGTCCGAGAGTGGGCCATTTTCAGTGGCATTACCAATTGAACCAGAAGCTGTTGCGCTAAAATCAGAAGGTGGACCATTTTCGGTGGCTTTGCCAATTGAAAGAGATCCGCAAATTCAGGCGCGTTCGCTGCGTATTAATGATTTTTATCAACAGTCTGTTCAGCCTGAATTGTCTGCATCTCTATCACTTCAAGTCTAGTAGAAATTAGGCTCATTTAATACTCCATATCAGATTAATAACAGATGTATTTAAGTATAAAAACCCGTTCAATGACGGGTTTTTATATAAATAAGGTACTCGTTTATTTTTTCATCTTGGCAAAAGCTTCCGCAAATGCATTGCCCATCGCGGCATTACCATTATCTTTTTTTGGCTTAGCTACACGGTTTTGCTGTTTGTTTGGTGTTGACTTCTGAACGTGCGGCTTGCTCTTCTTGATATTTTCACCTGGATGTATTTCATCGTTCAAACGCATAGTAAAGCTGATACGTTTACGAGCTACATCCACTTCAATTACTTTGACCTTTACAATATCACCCGCTTTAACCACTTCACGGGGATCTGAGATAAATTTATTTGTGATTGCGGAAATATGGACCAAACCATCCTGATGTACACCTACATCGATGAAGGCACCAAAATTTGCGACATTTGACACAACCCCCTCTAAAACCATCCCTACTTCCAAGTCTGATATCTTTTCGATCCCGGCTTTAAACTCGGCTGTTTTAAACTCTGGGCGAGGATCTCGGCCGGGCTTATCTAGCTCTTTTATAATATCAGATACGGTTGGCAAGCCAAATTTATCACTCGTAAAGTCGTTTGCGACGAGTGTATTAAGCACTGTACTGTTACCAATTAAATCGGATATTGGAATTTCTTTTACTTGTGCAATTTGTTTGACGACGGGGTAAGCTTCTGGGTGAACAGATGAGGCGTCAAGAGGATCTTTACCATCGATGATGCGCAAGAAACCAGCTGCTTGTTCAAATGCTTTTGGACCGAGTCGTTCAACTTTTTTCAGTTGATTACGTGCCGTAAACGAACCATGTTCATCTCGATATTTAACGATATTATTAGCCAGTGTTTTGCTGAGACCTGATACTCGTGTCAAAAGAGGCGCTGAAGCCATATTTACATCAACGCCAACGGAGTTAACACAGTCTTCTACTACTGAGGTTAATGTTTGGCCCAGTTGACTTTGTGACACATCATGCTGATATTGACCAACACCGATAGATTTTGGCTCAATTTTGACCAATTCGGCTAACGGGTCCTGTAATCTGCGAGCGATAGAAACAGCGCCTCGTAGTGATACGTCTAAATCAGGAAATTCATTCGCTGCGAATTCCGATGCAGAATAAACGGAAGCTCCTGCTTCGCTGACCATAATTTTGCTGAGCTTTAGTTCCTCAGCAGCTTTGAGTAATTCGGAAGCCAGTTTGTCTGATTCTCGAGAGGCAGTTCCGTTGCCAATGGCAATCAATTGCACTTTATGTTGGCGACAAAGCTGTTCAAGTGTGCGTAATGATCTATCCCAATGATTTTGCGGTGCATGTGGAAAAATGGTGTTAGTAGCCAATAATTTCCCAGTACTATCGACCACCGCAATTTTACAACCTGTACGTAAACCAGGGTCGATCCCTAAGGTAACACGCGGTCCAGCAGGTGCTGCCATTAGTAAGTCTTTTAGGTTTTTCGCAAAAACATCAATTGCGCCTGTTTCAGCATTTTCACGTAGTGATCCTAGAAATTCATTTTCTAGATGTAGTGATAATTTAATCTTCCACGTCCACTGTACAACAATCATCAACCATTGACTGGCATTGGCAGACGACACATTGAGTCGATAATGATCGGCTATCATCTGTGCGCAATACTGCTGTGGATTGTCTACCCCAGGTTCTGGATTAATGGCTAATTGTAAGAAGCCCTCATTACGTGCCCTTAGCATGGCCAAAGCTCTGTGAGATGGGACTTTAGTGAGCTTTTCACTGTGTTCGAAGTAATCTCGGTACTTGCTGCCGCTGTCTTCTTTTCCTTTTATAACAGTCGCTTCAAGTTGACCATTCTGTTGAATGTGATGACGAAATTTAGCGAGTAGTTTGGCGTCTTCGGCGAAACGCTCCATTAAAATGAATTTTGCTCCATCTAACACTGCCTTGATGTCGCTCATTCCAGCTTGGTCATTTAGATATTTTTCAGCAAGTATTTCAGGAGATTGGTTAGCGTCCATGAAAAGCGCATCAGCGAGAGGCTCAAGCCCAGCTTCGATTGCGATTTGCCCCTTGGTACGCCGTTTTGGCTTGTACGGCAAATATAAATCTTCTAACTCGGTTTTGCTTTGTGCATTCGCGATGTCTGTGGCCAGTGCATCAGACAATTTCTCCTGCTCTGTGATTGTATTGAGAATAAAACTTCGGCGCTCTTCTAATTCTCGCAAATAACTCAATCTTTGTTCTAATAGGCGCAGTTGAGTATCGTCTAGTCCGCCAGTGACTTCTTTACGGTAACGGGCAATAAAAGGTACAGTTGCACCTTCATCTAATAAAGCAGTAGCAGCAATGACTTGCTGTTCTTGTGCGTTTAACTCTTGTGCTAAACGTCCAGAGATGTTGCTCATGCAAAATCCTTATAAAGTTCAATACTATACGCGCTAATTTGGCATATATTAATAATACTAACTATATCACAGCATAAATGAATAAGAAGCTTAGCTGGAAGGGTAATCTATTTTGTTTACGAACCATACTTTTTCTCCTTGCGGAGTTTGTACTACAAAGTCATCGTCGACTTGTTTGCCTAATAGAGCACGGGCCATCGGTGAATCAATAGAAATATAATCATGTCGCTCATAAATTTCGTCAGGGCCAACAATGCGAAACTTTTTACATTGTTGTTCGTCATTCTCAATTTCAACCCAAGCACCAAAAAAGACTTTACCAGCCTGTTGAGACGAATATTCAATAATTTTTAAATCGGGTAAACGCTTTCTTAAATATCTAACTCGCCTATCTATTTGCCTTAATACACGTTTATTGAATGTGTAATCTGCATTCTCAGAGCGATCACCTAAGCTTGCAGCCCATGACACGATTTTCGTGATCTCTGGGCGTTTTTCATGCCAAAGGTGATCATGTTCTTGCTGCAACTTTCGGTACCCTTCAGGGGTGATCAGGTTTGTCTTCATGTCATAAATCGGCTCAGTGTTGATGCTGTGACAACTTAAATAAAAAAGATTTGGATGTCGAGCTTTCTACGTTCGCGGACCTTATTTTTTTACTTTGTAACGTTCGGTAACAAATCTTCTTTTAAGGTATGGTGTCTAGTTATCTATTTTTCAATTATATTAAGCTAAGGTATTAATAAAAAGAAGAATGAGTAATGGGAAGTGAAACCACTAAGGTTTTAGTCGTAGATGATGATATGCGTCTACGCAGTTTATTGGAAAGGTATTTAGTTGAGCAAGGGTTCATTGTTCGCACTGCTGCCAACGGTGAGCAAATGGATCGTTTATTAGAGCGAGAAAACTTCCATCTAATGGTCTTGGACTTGATGCTGCCCGGAGAGGATGGGTTATCAATCTGCCGCCGGCTTAGACAAAAAGAAAATGAAATCCCGATTGTGATGTTAACTGCAAAAGGGGATGAAGTGGATAGAATCATAGGTTTGGAATTGGGAGCTGACGACTATATTCCAAAACCGTTTAATCCACGAGAACTGCTTGCCAGAATTAAAGCCATTTTACGACGCCGGGCAAAAGAAGTTCCAGGTGCGCCAGCAGCAGAAGAAAATGAAGTGGCTTTTGGTATATTCAAACTAAACTTGGCAACACGTGAAATGCATAAAGGTGATGAGGTCATCGCCCTAACAAGTGGAGAGTTTGCGGTATTAAAAGCACTTGTTAACCACCCTAGAGAGCCTTTAAGTCGAGATAAATTAATGAATTTAGCTCGAGGCAGAGATTACAGTGCGTTGGAAAGAAGCATTGATGTACAAGTTTCACGGCTACGCAGAATGATTGAAGAAGATGCAACTAATCCACGTTATATTCAAACCGTTTGGGGTTTAGGGTATGTATTTGTTCCTGATGGCCAAAGTTAGTTAGGCGTATGAGTTTACTTCCAAAAAGTGCATTTGGGCAAACCGTGTTTTTTGTTGGGGCATTATTACTTGTCAATCAAATTATGTCTTATATCACTGTGACTTTGTATGTATTTAAACCAACATTCGAGCAAGTCAACTTGATGTTAGCGAAGCAAGTTAAAACGGTCTTTATTGATTGGGAAGATGGCGTTGAAGTGACATCTGAATTATCAGAGCGATTTTTTGAAATCACTGGTATAGAAGTAATGACACAGAGAGAAGCGTATATTAATGGGTTAGGAGAAGCAAAAGAATATACTTTATTGTCGAAAAGTATGTCAGAGCAATTGAATGGTTCAGCACGTGTACGGATCAGCCAAGGTGATCCTGTCGTGTATTGGGTTGAAGCCCCTCAAGCGCCCGGTTATTGGGTTCGTGTACCTTTGACAGGTTTTAGTGAAACCAAGCTGGAGTTTTTAATTTTTTATTTATCGAGTATCGGTTTTTTAAGTGTGCTCGGTGGCTGGTGGTTTGCTCGACATTTAAACCGACCCTTAAAAGCATTGCAGACAGCGGCAGGCCGAGTCGGAGTCGGCGATTTTTCTACACGATTAGTTGAACGTGGTTCAACAGAGGTGATTGAAGTAACAAAAGCATTTAATCAAATGTCAAAAGGAATTGCAGAACTTGAAAGTGATCGCCGGTTGCTAATGGCTGGAGTGTCTCATGATTTAAGAACGCCGTTAACGCGCATTCGTTTAGCCACGGAAATGATGGCTGATGAGGAAGATTATTTGAAGGAAGGCATCATTGACGATATTGAAGATATGAATGCCATAATTGATCAATTTATTGAATACTTACGGCATCATAACTCTGGTGAAATGGTGTTAGAGGACGTGAACACCGTTGTTGAGGAAGTTGTACATGCAGAGCAGCAGCATCAACGTACTATTCATTTGTCAACACAAGAAGAATTAACACCAGTATTGATGAATTCAGTTGCACTCAAGCGGGTACTGACAAACATGATTGAGAATGCGATTCGGTATTCAGATGCCGCGATTGAAGTGTCCACTGAATATAATGTACTTGATAAATCCGTACTAATTAAGGTACAAGATAGAGGGCCAGGGATACCGGAAGAAGAGCTGGAAAGTGTCTTTGAGCCATTTAAACAGGGCGATCAAGCTCGAGGTAGTGAAGGAAGTGGGCTTGGCTTAGCAATTATTAAACGGATAGTGACCACTCATGGAGGAGAAGTAAGATTGCAAAACCGCCCTGATGGCGGTTTAAGTGCCCAAGTGCAGCTTCCTAGCGCAGGTAAGGCGTCAGAGAAAATTTAATATTGGATAAAAGTATGACGCAGTTAATTGTATTGGGGGCAGGTTGGCTTGGCCAACCTTTGTGTCGGCAGGCGAACGAACGAGGTTGGCAAGTACAGGGAACACGGCGAAACCCTGACCCTACAGTACCATTTGAACGACAGTTCAGTTTGTTAGAAGAGCGGATTGCTCATACCTTATCATTGCACAATGCTTGGTGGGTATGCGCTATACCACCAAGAGCAAGAAATAAAGATAGTCAGTACCTACATACTTTAGAGCATGCTTTAACATTGAGTAAAGATATGTCCGCTAAAGGCTTTTTACTGTGCTCAAGTACCGGGGTGTATAGCCGTGCCGACGGGTTATACAATGAACACAGCTCTATTGAGACTTCAACAGACCGGCAGCAAATGTTGGTTAATGCGGAGCGCATGGTATTGAATCAGGGTGGCAAAGTTTTGAGATTAGCTGGTTTGGTTGGGCCAAATAGAGAGCCAGGTCAATTTATTGCAGCAAAGGCACTGAAAAGTTCATCGCATGGGCATGTTAATATGGTACATCAGCAAGATGTTTTAAATGGTATATTTACTGTTCTATCTAACTGGCACCATAACCAAGCAATATATAATTTATGTCATCCATGGCACCCGACGCGTGCGCAGTATTATCAACAAAAATGTCAATTATTGGAAACCCAGCCCCCCACATTTTCGTGTGAAACAGAAAGCGAACGTATTATTGATGGTTCGGCTATAGAGCAACTTGGTTTTGAATATTTACATGCTATCTAACGAATATGGAGAAACCTCTACTCGCTGTTGCGTTTGAATGTTAAGTGTCCGCCTAAACGGTATTTGCTGCCAGGAGAAATTAAACGAGCAAAACTGACGATGCCTTCATACGACCAAGTACGGCGAATAACTTGTAAGCAAGGCTCTTCATTAAATAAGCTTAACCATTGGCAAACTTCAATGGACGGCATAATCGCCTCAACAGTGTGGCGGGCTTCCGTCAAAGGTGCCACTTGCGATAAATATTCGTGTGGTGTAGTTAAGTTGAAGTCTTGCTGCAAATAATTGCTGGCAAGTGTAGGGTTAACAAATCGTTCCTCCACTTGTAGTGGTTGCTCATTTTCATTGTGGACTAAGACACTTCGGTAGACTTGACTGTCTATATCGACACCTAAAGCTATGGCTATGGGTGCAATGGCAGATATGGACTCTAGCGATAAGACGCTGCAAGAATATGCACCATTACGGGCTTGAACTTCATCAGAAATATTCTTAATTTCTAATAAGGAGGATTGTGATTTAAGGCTTGCTACAAATGTGCCTAAACCTTGACTTCGTGTCAAAATTCCCGCATTTGTTAACTCACTGAGCGCTCTACGTGCTGTCATGCGACTTACCGAAAATTGTTCTGCTAATTCATTTTCTGATGGAACGCGTTGATCTTCAACCCAGTTTGCGGTTCTAATATTGTCGATAATATGTTGTTTTATAAGTGCAAATTTAGGTTGTTGGGTCATACCAAGCATGCCGAATTAAGAGTCATGTATGCAAAAGATGGCACAACTTTCTTGTATATACAAGTAACCTTGTTACACTCATATCAGATATTTATTTTCGGAGCTGTGGCGATGATTGAGCCTGATTTAGTAATTTGTGATGTGAACCTTGCAACGATGGACGTTGACCGTTCTGATGCTTATGGCATGATTGAGCAGGGAGCTGTAATGATTAAAGATGGCACTATAGCTTGGTTAGGTAAGCAAGCCGATATGCCTAAATTTGATGCTTTAGTGACACCTGTACATTCTGGAAAAGGCGCATGGCTAACACCGAGCTTAATTGATTGTCACACACATATTCTATTTGCAGGTAATCGTGCCACAGAATTTGAACAACGTTTGCAAGGTGTATCCTACCAACAGATTGCTCAGCAAGGTGGCGGGATTGCTAGTACAGTTCGTGCGACACGTGAGGCAGATCACGAAACATTATTTGTTAATGCAAAGACACGTTTAAATAGCTTATTAAGAGAAGGTGTTACAACGGTTGAGAGTAAAACAGGTTATGGTTTAGATACAGAAAATGAACTTAAATTACTCGAAGTAAACACGCTTTTATCTGCGCATCACCCGATAGATATTCATAGTACGTTTTTAGGGGCTCATGCATTACCCCCCGAGTATGCCGGGCGTGCTGATGAGTATATTGATATTGTATGTAATGACATGCTGCCTCGTGTAGCTGAACTGAACTTGGCCACCGCGGTTGATGTTTTTTGCGAAAATGTTGGGTTTAGTTATGAACAAACACGTCGAGTGTTTGAGGCAGCTACTAAACTCGGGCTAAAAGTGAAGTGTCACGCAGAGCAATTATCTAATCAAAAAGGCACTGAATTAGTTGCTGAGTTTAAAGGTTTATCGGCAGATCATATTGAGTATTTAGATGAAGCTGGTGTGATTGCTATGGCTAATGCCGGCACTACTGCCGTACTACTTCCCGGAGCATTTTATTTTCTGAGAGAAACGCAGCTACCACCTATTGAATTACTTCGAAAACATCATGTATCTATGGCCATTGCGAGTGATTTTAATCCAGGGACGGCGCCACTATGTTCGTTGCGGTTAATGTTAAACATGGGTTGTACATTGTTTAGAATGACACCAGAAGAAACCCTCAAAGGGGTAACTTGTGAAGCTGCTAAGGCGCTTGGTTTATCGGACCGAGGTGTTTTAAAAGAAGGGATGCGAGCAGACATTGCGTTATGGGATATTAGTCATCCTGCGCAATTAAGTTACCAATTTGGCGTGAATGATCTGTTAAATCTCTGGATCTTAGGTAAACTTATTCAGTATTAATTTTTTGCAATGGGGTATTGATGTCGGCTTTCACACATATGTGGTCCGTCACCGCGATCCCCGTACTCAATGGATTGCAACAGGGGTTCATTCCTCTTCTAGCGGCTTTGCTAGCGGGTGTCATATTGATGGGCAGCATGGCTGTAATCGTGTTGAGTAAAAAACCGCGACTGCGTATTTTACATGCAGTGACGGCGGGAATAGGGCTGGCAGCACTCGCCATGAATACTGATTGGATTCAGTATGTTTTTGGACTGACCCTAATCCTGCATATTATGTATAACTTACGATATAGTGAAGGTGCTCATCTTGTATTGAGCTGTGTATGTGCACTGATATTTATTATGTTGTTGGGAGGGCATATCGTATGGTCTTGGCCACACGTACTGAGTGTTGCAGTGCTAGGCCTGCTGTATATTGGGCAGCTTTGCCTTCTTGGTAATGATGAAGAGGTTGAGGCGGTTCAAAGTGAAGCCGCAAGTGACCAAGCTCATGATGTGTTAGGTTTGCCTGATCGGGCAAGTTTAAGAGCTGCTTTTAATGAGTTTAGAACTTTAGACCCTGGACCTGCAATGTTGGTGATGATCCGCCTTGAAGGTTTTGAGCAAGTTAATCTACATTTAGGTCGGGAATTTGGAGATTTACTGCTTGCGCAATCAGCAAATAGAATTAAACAACAATTACACAGCCATGATGTTATTGCGATTGCAAATGGTAACGATATGGCAAGGGTTGCTCATTTAGGTGGACTCCATTTTGTTTTCGTATGTGGACTGAGTAACCAAAAACACCTCCATGAACAACTCATTGATGATATTTTACGTAGTACGCTAAAACCCTTTAATGTTGGAAATTGTACCTTAGAAGTGAGTGCGCGGGCGAGTTATGTCAACTGTGATGAAGAGCTTGGTCAATTTGATAATTTACTTACATGTGGGTTTTTGGCATTAGATAGTCAACCAAATCGCGCTGTCTGTGCATATCAACAACAAATGCAAATTACTAAATTAGAACAACAGGCGCGTTTGGCTGAACTTGCCCATATTGATTTTCGCAGTGAATTTGAGCTGTACTTTCAACCTGTGATCCGTCATCAAGATAACGAGATAGAGTTTTTAGAGTTATTGTTACGTTGGCAACATCCTAAGCAGGGAATTTTGGCTGCGGGTAGATTTATTGATGATATTCGTTTGGCTGGATTAGCTGTGCCAGTTGCACATTATGTCATCGAGCGGGCAGCTGAAATTGCCATGGCGTTGAGAATGGACAATATCCATATGCCGTTGAGCGTAAACGTATTTGGCCCTGAAATGCTGCATGAAGAATTTATTGAATTTCTGGATAGGATTCTACTGGAACATCATTTATTACCTGGGGACTTAATTATTGAGTGTCCATCAGCTCTGTTTATGTCATTGGATGCACAAGGTGTTGCTATGGTGGCACGTTTGAGAAGTATTGGCGTTCGATTGTGTGTAGATGGATTTGGAGAAGCGCCATTAATTCTAGCGAAGTTACCAAAGCTTTCTGTAGATTACGTGAAAGTTGGGCGGTCTCTAACTGCGGAACATCAGCAGCAAGGACAGTTTAAAAGTGTAGTCCGGGGCATGGTAGAAATGCAGCAGCAGCTTAATAGTAAAGTAATTTGCGAAGGCGTTGAAACTCAAGAGCAGCTTAACTTTGTACAAAGCTTAGAAACATTTGCTGCCCAAGGCTATTTTTTTGCTAGACCTTTAAGCAGCGTAGGTATGATAAGCTGGCTGAAACAATGGAAACTAGAGCATTAATGGCGTGATTTTGAATTAATTCTCAACGCGTTGGCGACTCGTAAGGTAGCTACACACTAAACCGCTAAGTACTTGACCTGCTTCGATCAACCCTTGCGCCAACCCTTGGGGGTGATTAGCGGGGGCCGCTTCACACAAATGTAAATAAGCGGTATTACTTTGCTCGGCAGATAATGATACAAAGTGTTCAGCATCGTTGGTTGTAAAGCCACAGTTTGTATAGGCACTTACAGGCATGCCACTAATACTATCTACGTCCACTTCAACTCCCATAGGGGCAGTATTGTCAAAGCGATCTAAACCCATTTTAATCGCTTGAGTTAACGTGCATCTTCGCGTCACAAGGATATCTTGATAAGTGGTATAGCTAAAATTCGCTGTATCTAATGCTTCTAAAATTGCTTGATTATTTTTTTGAGCATGTAAACCTACAACATGATAATCGCTTAACATGTTTTGTTGGTAGGCATAATGAAATCCATTGCCACTGTGACGCCCTTCTATCGCTCTAAAGTCAGCGTGTGGGTCAAAGTTAATCGCATGGCATGCTTGCCCTGTTACTGAGTGAAGTGCTTGTATAATACCCAAGCAGTTATTATGACCCCCACCAATAATGATAGGCTCTAAGCCAGCTGCAAATACCATTTTGAGGACATTACTGACACGTTGATCTATATCGGCACATAGATGACGTAATTCAGCCAATTGTTCAGGTTGCTTATTGCATAAGTTTTTACTCGTCTTTTGAAGATCATCACATATGACTTCCCCTAAGAGCAGTACATTTTTAGGGTCTAAAAATTGGTTACAGGGTAAATTCAAAAATCGTTGTAAAAATGCTTGCCACCCTAATGTCGCACCACCTTGACCACAATTTGCACGAGGACCAATATCCTCATTAATACCAACGAGTACATACTTGATACCAAAAGCGGCTGCATCTTTAAGTGCTTGCAGAGTCTCTAACTGTGTATCAAGAAAAGTTAAAGACTGCCAGAATTTTTGCTCATTCTCACGAGTCGTTACAAGGCTGGCAATATCAGCTTCGCGATAAATATGTAGGTGTTCAGTCATGGTGCTCTAGTCTTGCGTATCGTCGGTTTCTAAGATAAGTTCTTCAGCGGAAATAATGATGCCGGTGCTATCTGCATATAGGTAATCATCATCAAAAAATGATACGCCAGCAAAATTAACAGGGACACCGTGTTCGCCAGCCCCTTCACTATCGGCAGATACGGGGGTAGATGAAATAGCCTGAATGCCTATATTGCACTCTTCAAGTTCATCGACATGGCGTATAGCACCATATACGATAATACCTTGCCAATTGTTTTCGACAGCCAATTCAGCTAAATCTATATCAATTAACGCGCGTCGAGTGGAGCCGCCACCATCAATTAATAAAATAGTGTCACTGCCATCTTGCTCTAACGTTGAGCGGATCAATTCGTTATTCTCAAAACATTTAATCGTTTTAATGCGCCCACAGAAAGCTGTTTGTCCACCAAAGTTAATAAACATAGGTTCGAGTACATCAACGACGTCAGCGAAATGATCGCACAAGTCTGAAGTGCTGTAGTCCATACTTTAAATCCTCTGAAAAAATAACGAAAGTCCATTTTAGTATACTCCCATAAATGGTCATAGCAATGGGTAAACAGTAACTTACATATTAGTGTCGCAAAACTGTCACGGCTTTGTTATTTAGCTCTTCTATGCTGAAAATGTGAGCAAAGTAATAGGTGAGCATTATGAAAGGTAAATTAGCGCAGTTAGACACCGTATTGTATTTTGCAGTGTTTACACCTAGCCCAAAAAACTGGTGGCGGGTTGTTGCGTTAGCATTTTCGAAAAGTGGCAATGGCGGACTTTATATTCTACTGGCTTTAATTTGTGCTGTATTTTTGGAGCCTTTAGGGCAAAAGTTTGCACTGACCGCAGTATTAGCATTTGCGATTGAAAGACCTCTGTATTTCTTTTTAAAAAAACGGATTGCTCGTGTGCGGCCATGTGATTGTTTTGCTCTTAAAGCGCTGTTAACGCCGGCAGACAAATTTAGCCTTCCTTCTGGTCACAGTGCGGGAGCATGGTTATATGCAATTTGTGTCATAGAGCATTTGAGTGTTCCGCTGTGGCCATTAATAATTTGGGCATCAGGTGTGTCGTTATCACGAGTTGTGGTAGGCGTCCATTACCCCTTAGATGTTGTGGTTGGTGCGATGATGGGGATTGGATGTGCCAGTCTAGCGATTTTTTTAGTAGGGATATTATGAAAATATTATACGGCGTACAGGGAACAGGTAATGGCCATATTACGCGGGCGCGAGTAATGGCTGAGTGTTTTACAGAAAAAAATATCGATGTTGATTATATATTTACTGGTCGCAAAGACAGTGAATATTTTGATATGCAACCTTTTGGCCATTATCAAACAAGAGCTGGGCTGAGCTTTTCCACACGTAATGGTCAGGTTGATCAAATCGAGACATTAAAAAACTTAAAGATCGGCCAATTTATTAAAGATGTTCGAAACCTTGATGTAACTCAGTATGATGTTGTCTTTAACGACTTTGAACCGATCACCGCATGGGCTGCTAAACGCGCCAAAATACCGGTTATAGCGATGAGTCATCAAGCAGCATTTTTATGTCCCAAAGTGCCCATATATAGTCACAGTTTTCTTAAACGTACGCTTTTAAAGCAGTTTGCGCCCGCTGATGTTTATTTAGGTGTGCATTGGCAGCCATTTGCAAAAAATATTATTCCGCCTTTTATACCTTATGATAAGCCAGTTAATCACTGCAGCTCAATCGCGAATAAAGTGTTGGTATATTTGCCATTTGAAAACCTCAACCGTGTTTTAGAGTTGCTACAAGATTTTCCTGATAAAGAATTCTACTGTTATCACCCAGATGCTAATAATCAGTCACAAGCGCATATTCATCTTCGAAAGCCAAATAGGCAGGGGTTTTTAAAAGACCTTGCAAACACGAGTGGAGTGATAGGTAATGCCGGTTTTGAACTATCAAGTGAAGCATTAAAATTTGGCAAAAAACTTTTATTGAAGCCATTGGCAGGTCAATTTGAGCAATTGGCAAACGCACACACGTTAGAGGAGATGGGGTTTGCTCGGGTTATGCACTATTTAAGTTCTGACGCGTTAGAAGAGTTTCTTGAATTACCCAGTGGGAAGAGTATTGATTTTCCAACTAACCCATATGCATTGGTTGACTGGCTGATGTCAAAGCAATGGCATGATTTAGACACGCTCCATAAAACGTTGTGGCAAGGCTTGTTATTACCAACGGGTAAAGCGGCATAACTATTTGCTTTGTTCAGTATTTTTGCAATAGTTGGCAGTGATTTTTATTAATTTCAAGGGGGTTCTCATACGCATTGACGCATATTCTCAGCTATACTGTCTGCTAAGTAGCAAAAAATATAGGTAACAGTATGGCCTTATTGGAAAATTTAACCATTAAACGGCGTTTGCAACTCAATGCCCTTGTTGTGGGCATCGCAATGTTAGTGATGTTGTTTGTGATTATTCTCGAAGCAAAAACGATGCTTAGGCTCAATGAAACGATTGAATATGCTGAAGAATTAGATATTCATGAGTTAGCTATGCGCAAGTATGAGAAAAATTTCCTATTCTATAAGGACACGGATGCGTTAAAGCAATTTGAAGCGGAATATGCAGAGCTTCAACAAAAAATTGAATCTTTGTCAGTGATATTCGATGAATTCGGTATTGATGCGGCTCAATTGAATGAGTTTAAACGGCTAGCGGCTTCTTACAACCAAGACTTTCATAGTGTTGTGGAGCTGCAAAAAACCATTGGATTACATCCAAAAGATGCCCTTTATGGTGAATTAAGAGGGGCTGTGCATGAGGTAGAAACGTTACTTAAAGAACGGCAAAACTTTGAATTATTAACCACTATGTTGCAGTTGCGTCGAGCTGAAAAAGACTTCATGTTACGATTGGATTTAAAGTATTTAACTAAATTCGATAAACTCATCTCAACTTTTAGCACGCAGATTTCTCAAGCTGGTTTTGATAATAACTATCAGAACAATTTACTTGCGCTCGTTAATGAATATCAGAATAAATTTGAGGCCTTGGTCAGTGCACAACAAACACTGGGGTTAAGCTTAGATGATGGTGCATTGGGTAAAATGAAAATCAATGTGCAAAAAAGTGATAAGGTTGTTGCTGAGATTGTCGAACAAACAAAATTGGAAATTAAACTTAACGCAGATGAAACGCAATTTGTGGGCATTGCTATTTTTGTTATAGCTGCTGTGATAGTGATGATTTTAGTGTTGTTAACAAGCAGTTCTATTATTAATCCTGTGGAGCGAGTTTATCAAACCATTGAACGGATCCGTCGAGAGAATAATCTAGGGCTAACGATAGAGCAAACGGGTAACGATGAAATAACGATTATGACCCGAGATTTTAATAGTTTAGTCAATGATTTTGGGATATTAATTTCAGAGGTTAATTCAGCATTAGGTACAATTAACGATGCCACGTTACATTTAACAGAAACAACGGCGCAAACCAGTTCTGGAATGCACGAGCAATTACACGAAGCAGATATGGTGGCCACTGCTGCAACAGAAATGCAAGCGACCATTCAAGATATTTCACATAATACAGAAGCCGCAGCACAAAAAGCGGAGTCAACTAACAATAATGCGCAGCAAGGTCGGAGTGAAGTTGATGCGACCATTAAACACATTATGGTGTTGTCAGAGTCGTTAGCAGGTGCGTCGGACGTGGTATCTCAATTAGAGAAAGATGGCGAGACGATTGGTTCTGTGTTGGATGTGATACGAGGTATTGCCGAACAGACCAATTTGTTGGCATTAAATGCGGCCATAGAAGCAGCGCGAGCTGGCGAGCAAGGCCGAGGTTTTGCTGTGGTTGCAGATGAAGTACGGTCATTGGCACAGCGCACGCAAGACTCGACACAAGAGATAGAAAGTATTATTTCGACGTTACAACAGCGTACGCGTGAAGTGGTTAATATCATGGAGCAATGTCGGGTGCAAGGCAGTGAAAGTGTTTCTCAAGCGGAGAAAGCAGGTGAGTTTCTAACTTTAATTACTACAGATGTGCAAACAATTATGGATATGAGTACACATATCGCCACGGCAATTGATGAGCAAAATCAAGTTGCTTCAGAGGTAAATAAAAATGTAGTGCGTATTAGGGATATTGCCCAAGTGGCATCTGAACATGCGCAATCAAATGCTCAAAGTAGCGAGGAAGTGTCCGAGCAAGCCAGTGTGCTTCACCAAGCCGTTGCAAAATATAAGGTGTAATACACATCTAAAAATAGCGCAAATAAACGCGGCTTTTGCTGCGTTTTTTGTGTGTGGCTAAACGGATTTTATAACAAGGGTTATGGGATAAATTTAATTGGTACACTATCTAATTGAGCGTGATATTGCTCCGTTCGTTCGAGATAGGTTTGCCAATATAATTGATAATTAACGCATAGTTCTCTGAGATATTGCCAGCTGAAGAGCCCTGAGTTGTGACCATCATTAAAATGCAGCTTAACTGCGTAATGACCAACTGGCTCGAGCCGTTCAATTTTGACAGCGTGTTTATTGAGCACTAACTTGCTGGGTGTCGTACCATGCCCTTGAACTTCCGCCGATGGGGAATGAGTACGAAGATACTCGCAACTTAATGTGTGCGTTTGTGCATCATCAAAGTAGATGTCGAGCATCTTACTTTTACGGTGATAGTGTAATTTAGTTACTACATACATAGAAATGTCGGTCCATAAAAAAACGGAGCATATGCTCCGTTTTATCATAGTTTTGCTCGTTATAAAATAAAGCGGCTTAAGTCTTCATCTTGCACTAAGATGTCCAAATGTTTTTCAACGTACTGAGCATTTATTTCGATGGCTTCACCATTCTTCTCTGAAGCATCAAATGAAATTTCTTCCATCAATTTTTCCATCACAGTATGAAGGCGGCGTGCGCCAATATTTTCAGTTTTTTCGTTTACTCGCCATGCAGCTTCTGCAATACGAGTGAGTGCATCTTCAGTGAAGTTAATATCAACCAGCTCGGTTTTCAATAAAGCTTGTTGTTGCTCAGTTAAAGATGCATGAGGCTCTGTGAGGATACGCTCAAAATCTTTGGCGGTCAGTGCTTCAAGTTCAACACGAATGGGCAAGCGCCCTTGCAGCTCAGGGATCAAATCAGACGGTTTGGACATTTGAAATGCACCAGAGGCAATAAACAAGATATGATCTGTCTTAACCATTCCATGCTTAGTACTGACTGTAGACCCTTCAATTAGAGGCAAAAGGTCGCGCTGCACGCCTTCACGGCTTACATCTGGGCCTTGGGCTTCTCCGCGCTTACAAATCTTATCAATTTCATCAATAAAGACGATACCGTTTTGTTCAACTGAAAAAATAGCCTGCTCTTTAAGCTCTTCAGGGTTTACCATTTTAGCGGCTTCTTCTTCGATGAGCAGTTTAAAAGCATCTTTGATTTTAAGCTTACGACTTTTCTTTTTCTCGCCGGTCATGTTTTGGAACATGCCCTGTAGTTGATTTGTCATTTCCTCCATACCAGGAGGTGCCATGATCTCAACTTGAGGCTGAGTCTCAGCAATATCAATATCTATTTCTTTATCGTCTAGCTGTCCTTCACGCAGCTTTTTACGGAACACCTGACGAGTCGAGTTGTTATCTGCAGGCTGAGACTCACCCCAGGCGTCTTTAGCGGGTGGTAATAAGGCATCAAGAATACGTTCTTCTGCAGCTTCTTCAGCACGGTGTTGGTGTTTCTTAGATTGCTGTTCACGCGTCATTTTGATTGAGATATCGACTAAGTCACGGATAATAGTCTCAACTTCTTTACCTACATAGCCCACTTCGGTGAACTTTGTAGCTTCTACTTTTAAAAATGGCGCGTTTGCTAGTTTGGCTAGCCGGCGTGCAATTTCAGTTTTACCAACCCCTGTTGGGCCGATCATCAAAATGTTTTTTGGTGTTACTTCAGCGCGCAAGTCATCATTCAACTGCATGCGACGCCAGCGGTTACGCAGTGCAATAGCAACCGCTTTCTTCGCTTTATTTTGACCAATAATATGTTGATCTAGTTCGTGGACTATTTCTCTTGGGGTCATTGCGGTCATGGCAATTCCTCTTACAATTCTTCGATGGTTTGGAAATTGTTGGTAAATACGCAAATATCGCCTGCAATCGTAAGGCTTTTCTCAACAATTTCAACGGCGCTTAAATCGGTATTTTCTAATAATGCAGTGGCTGCCGATTGGGCAAAGTTACCGCCACTACCAATTGCGATTAAGTCGTTTTCGGGCTGAACAACATCACCGTTACCTGTGATGATCAAGGAGGCGGTTTCATCAGCCACAGCAAGCAATGCTTCTAACTTACGCAGAGCTCGGTCACTACGCCAATCTTTAGCCATTTCTACAGCCGCTTTGGTGAGGTGTCCTTGATGCATTTCAAGTTTACTTTCAAAGCGTTCAAATAGAGTAAAAGCGTCTGCAGTACCGCCGGCAAATCCAGCAAGTACTTTGCCGTTATATAAACGGCGTACTTTGCGGGCGTTGCCTTTCATTACGGTATTACCAAGTGATACTTGGCCATCTCCGCCAATAACCACTTTATTGTCACGACGGACGCTTACGATGGTAGTCATAGTATTCCTTAATTGAGAGGCTGTGTGTGCCTCGCATTAAATTTAATTACAACATAGATGAGGGCGATTGGACTAAAATCAAGTCCAGCCCCATATAGCGCAGCCAATAATATGGATGCGCTTTAGTTTATTCTTGTCACTTTCGGCTTTACGTTTGCTATCGTATGGCCCCAGACGTACGCGGTACCATACGCCGTTACTGCCTTCTGTTCGTTTTATTTCCGCAATTAAGCCTGCGAAGGCCATTTTGGCTTTCAGCGCTTCGGCTTCTGGGTATGTTCTCAGCGAGGCACACTGCATTTGATAAGGACCGTTACGTTTAATTTCTTTGACGTCGACCTTGACTTCATGATTTCTTATCTCTTCTAGAAACTCAGGATCCCTTGGCTTTTCTGGGGCTGTGTCTATCTTCTTAGCGACCGTTTTTGGCATTTGTGCTTGATTGACTTGCCCTGGGTCAGCATTGGTTTTGATATACCATAAGCCATATGTGAACCCAGTAATTAAAATCACTGCGGCGATACTTAAAAAAACAGGAAAAGGTTTACGCTGTGATACTTGCGCATTCTTCTTGTTTTTAGCGCTCTGACGAGTTTTTGGTTGTCTATTTATATAGTCGTGCTGTGCCATAAATTACTAATAGGTATCCATAGGATCGATGTCAATGCTCCACCGAACTCTATTTGCAAGCTTATGTTCACTAATATAGCTCAAAAGCTGTGCAAGATAGCGATGCAAAACAGGTCGTTCGGGGGCTTGTATGTGTAATTGGTATCTATACTTACCGGCAACACGCTCCATCGGAGCTGGAATCGGCCCGAGTAATTGTATACCAGAGTATGGGGTTGCAGGAACTAAATCAGTTAAAAAGTCTATTACCAATTTAGCATTAGTACCCTCTACCCGTACTAATGCTAAATGAGTGTAGGGAGGAAGCTCTACTTCTTGTCGTTCTTTTAGCGCATAACGTGCAAAATCTTGGTAGCCATTATTCACTAAATCTTGGAGCAAAGGGTGATCAGGAAAGTGGGTTTGTAATAACACAGTGCCGGGTTCCCCGCTTCTGCCAGCCCGGCCCGCCACTTGTGTAATTAATTGTGCCATATGCTCTGTGGCGCGAAAGTCACTTGAGTATAACCCTCCATCGACATCCAGCATGACAACTAGATTAACATCGGCAAAATGGTGACCTTTTGCGAGCATTTGTGTACCTACCAAAATGCGACTTCCACCGGCATTAATATCAGCTAAGGCAGTTTCTAAAGCGCCTTTTCTTCTAGTTGAATCTCTGTCTATTCTACTTATTGGCGTATCAGGGAAGTGACCCTTTAAAAAATCTTCAAGTTGCTCAGTACCTAAGCCTACAGGCATAATTTGGGTGCTACCACAATCTGGGCATTGTGCAGGAACATAGCTTTGCTGTGAGCAGTGGTGGCATACTAATCTTGCCATCGCTTTGTGAAATGTTGTGCTAGCACTGCAATGAGTGCATTGACTTAACCAGCCACACTCGTGGCATAGTAAGGTGGGGGCATAACCTCTGCGATTTAGAAAGACCATCACTTGTTTCGCACACGCTAACGTGCGTTCAATGTGCTGAAGCGTGGATGGTGCAAACCCTCCTTGTTCAATTTGGCCTTTCATATCAATAAGTAAAAATTGGTTTGCTACTTTTGTTTCTGCTCTTTTTGATAATGTGAGCAGTTGAAATTTATTATTAATTGCTTTACGCAAGGTTTCAAGTGCCGGAGTAGCGGTGCCGAGAATCAGGGGAATATTTGCGTGGGCACTGCGATATACCGCTAAGTCCCTTGCGTGATAGCGCAAACCATCTTGTTGTTTAAAAGAACTATCATGTTCTTCATCGACGACCATCATACCCAAATTTTTAAAGGGTAAGAAAATACTTGAACGAGTGCCGATGACGAGTGCACAACTGCCTTGCTCCGTTCTACGCCATACGTGTAAGCGCTCATTATCTGTTAAGTTTGAATGCCATAAATCGATGGGTGTATCAGGAAAGCGTCGTCGAAATCGATTCACTGTTTGCGGGGTTAGACCAATCTCAGGTACTAACACAAGTGCTTGACGGCCTGAGTTAACTATTTTCTCTAAACATTGTAGGTACACTTCAGTCTTACCACTGCCGGTAATGCCTTCGAGTAAAAATGTACGATAACCTTGTTGCTGGTTAATAACACTAAACGCGGCTGCTTGTTCTTCATTCAGTCGGGGTTTTGAGTTTATTGTTCTAGGCGCTTGCGTCCATTTCGTATCATGTTCTAAAGATTTTTCGACGAGTGCTTTCTCTTGTAAAGCGTCAATTTGTTGTTTTGTAAATCCCAAGGCTTTGAGCTCTGTGACACTTGATGCACCAGAACCCGCTAGTTGAGAGAGTAGTGCTTGTTGTTTTTTTGAACGGAGTTTGGGTAACTCAGCACCTTTAGCTGTTAATGTTACAGTGGCTACGGTGGTTTTGTCAGGGTGTTCACCACTGCGTAATGAGGCTGGTAAAGCGGTAAACAATGTCTCACCTAAAGGGTGACAGTAGTACTGTGCGGTGAAACGCAAAAGTTCGATATGCTGAGCTGATAAGATTGGGTAGCAATCGATAATACGCGTAATCGGTTTAATTTTATTGACTGGGACGTTGGAATGGTTTTTGAGTGCCACAACCAACGCTACTAAAGTTCGATTAGCAAAGGAAACTTCTACACGGCAGCCGACAGTTACAGTTTGGGCTTCGATTAGTAAGTAATCAAAGGTACGTGGAAGCGGGACTTTAATGACAACTTCGACAAAGGACATTGCAAGCTCGTATCTAAATGGGTGATGCTAATTTACTAGAGAGGGACTTAAAAACCCAGTTTAAACTGGGGAAAAGCAGGTGAGTGTACAAAATTTAGTAAAATAGTGTATTTATTGCTTGTGGATCGTGCTTTAGTTACTTAAAATACGCGTCCAATTATTTGTATAACTACGTATGGTGCCAAACTTCGGGTTTGGAGAGCGATACGGCCTAACCAGAGGTTGCTATGAAAGAAGGTATTCACCCTAAGTATGAAACGATCAATGCATCTTGTTCATGTGGTAACAAGTTCGCGACTCGTTCAACTCTATGTAAAGACATTCACTTAGACGTTTGTTCTGAGTGTCACCCGTTCTATACTGGTAAGCAAAAAATCTTAGACACAGGTGGTCGTGTTGACCGCTTTAACAAGCGTTTCGGTTCACTTAGCAGTAAGTAAGCAAAGACGTTTGAAAAAAAAGCACCTATGGGTGCTTTTTTTATATCTTTTATTTATATCTCTTTTCGATAAAGTTTAAGCTCGAATTTTTATTGTCTATATTCACTATTGAATTCACGACATTTCATTTTTTATCAGTTGCTTCTATATTCCTAAATAGTGCCGTAAAGTATTTTGCGTACCTTGGTGATTTTTTTGCATAATAATTCGAAGAGTAGCGACGTTTTTAATGGTTGTTTTGTTGTTAAAATTCATTAAGATCTTCTAAAAGATGTAAAAATGCTATTTTTTGGATTTTATTAGCTTATTTTGCTATTTGTCTCTTTTTTGGGTTGTTTTTCATTCGATATGAATGATGGTTTACTTATTTTTGAGCGAGTAAGAACGAATAAATGTAGATAAAGTAAGTTAAATACCAGTAAAAGTCAGAGAAAATGCTTGTAAAGTGTCATCACAGGATAGACCTGATATTGCTTGAATATATTTGCAAACAAGGTATTGTTTACTTAATTGCGGAACTTCACTCTCACTTTTAACTTCTTGCAGGAATATATCGCGTCATGTCAGACTTTCGTGAACAAGCTTTACATTATCATGCTCATCCCGTTCCAGGTAAAATCAGTGTTGAACTGACCAAACCAGCGGAAACCGTAAAAGACCTCGCATTGGCGTATAGCCCCGGTGTGGCCGAACCTGTGCGCGAAATCGCGGCAGATCCAGCAAACGCGTATAAATATACTGGTAAAGGCAATATGGTGGCTGTGATCAGTAACGGTACGGCTATTTTAGGTCTAGGAAATTTGGGGCCGCTTGCCTCTAAACCTGTAATGGAAGGTAAATCTTTACTTTTTAAGCGTTTTGCGGGGCTTGACTCCATAGATATTGAAGTAAAGCATCGTACAACTGAAGACTTTATTAATACGGTTGCAAACATAGCAGATACTTTTGGTGGTATTAATCTCGAAGATATTAAAGCGCCTGAGTGCTTTGAAATTGAGAAAGCACTGATAGAACGTTGTGATATTCCAGTGTTTCACGATGACCAACACGGTACAGCAATTGTAACTGCAGCCGGTATGCTTAATGCATTAGAGATCCAAGGAAAAAACATTCAAGATGCTATTATTGTGTGTCTTGGTGCAGGAGCTGCGGCTATTGCCTGTATGGAGCTGTTAATTAAGTGCGGTGCTCAACGTGAACATATATATATGTTAGACCGTAAAGGTGTTATTCATACGCGTCGTGATGATTTAAATGAATACAAGCAATTATTTGCAAACAACACAGATAAGCGTACGTTACAAGATGTAATCGCTGATGCTGATGTGTTTGTTGGCGTATCTGGACCAGATTTACTCTCAGCTGATGATTTGAAGTTGATGAATGAAAAGCCTGTTGTATTTGCCTGCTCAAATCCTGATCCAGAAATTAATCCTGAATTGGCACATAGTGCTCGCAAAGATTTGATTATGGCAACCGGTCGTTCAGATTATCCAAATCAAGTGAATAACGTGCTATGTTTCCCGTTTATTTTCCGTGGAGCATTGGATGTGCGTGCAACAGCGATTAATGACGAGATGAAGATAGCAGCCGTTGAAGCTATCCGAAGTATTGCCAAAGAAGCGGTTCCTGAACAAGTATTAAAAGCGGCTGATGTAGAAAGCTTAGAGTTTGGAGCACAGTATATTATCCCTAAACCGATGGATCCGCGTTTATTGCCACGTATAGCGAAAGCAGTTGCTCATGCTGCGATTGACTCAGGCGTTGCCCAAATAGCTTTGCCAGAAAATTATATGGCAGATCTTGAAGCGTAGTAAATGATTGATGTTGTATGTAAAAAGCCAATCTTATTTTGATTGGCTTTTTATGTTTATGCAGCTCTATTTTTCAATGAGTGAACTAAAATAACTCATCTTGTACAGGTAGAGGCTCATCAAATGGCGTACTAGATCCAGTATCTAATACATATTTTGTGGGGGCAGTACCTGATTCAAAATATTCAAAACGACTGGTGAAATCATTTTTGTGGCTGAGCAAGCCGGTTTTTAAATCTATACGTACCGAAATTAACCCAGGCGGAGGGTCTATCGGTGCGAGGGGTTCATTCACCAGTGCAGAGCGCATGAATTCAATCCAAGCAGGCTGCGCTGAAATAGCGCCGGACTCAGCGCCTACAAGTTGGTTTTTACCTAAACTATTATTGTAGGCCGCTCGACCTAATGGTTTGCTAGCATCATCGAATCCCACCCATACAGTGGTAAGCACATTTTGGTTAAATCCACTAAACCATGTGTCGATTGCTTCGTTGGTTGTGCCTGTTTTACCAGATAAATCACGGCGTTTTAGATTTTGAGCGCGCCAACCGGTACCTGTCCATCCTGTTTTATGTCGCCAGCTACCTCCACCCCAAATAGCACTATGCATGGCACTAGAGACTAAAAAAGCATTTTGTTCAGTAATAACTTGCGGTGCACAAAGGTGTGTCTGCATATCTTGTTGTTCTTCATCACATGCGATTAAGGGCTGGGCAGTGCCAAGTGTATTTCCGTAGGCATCTTGAATTTCACTAATGAAATAAGGATCAATTAAATGACCTCTGTTGGCAAAAGTGCTCATACCTCTGGCCATTTCAAGCGGAGTCATGGCTGCGCTACCCAGCGCCAAGGACTCGCTCCGATTAATATCTTCATCTTGGAATCCAAATTTTAATAAATGGTCGGCACTTTCTTGTAACCCTACGCCACGCAAAAGGCGAACTGACACAACATTTTTGGATTGTGCTAATGCACGGCGAATACGAATTGGACCACTGTAAACATCTGGGCTGTTCCTAGGTCTCCATGAGTATCCTTGGGTTTTATCCCAGTGATTTATAGGGGCATCATTAATAATCGTAGCAAGAGAGTAGTCACTTTCAAGGGCTGCCGAATAAATAAAAGGCTTGATGTTTGAACCGACCTGTCTTTTTGCTTGTGTTGCACGATTGTACTGACTTTGTGCAAAGCTATAGCCACCGACCAATGCTTTGATACGCCCATCTTGTGGATCGAGTGATACGAGTGCGCTGGAAGGTGTAGGGTACTGACTGAGTTGCCATTGCTGATTATGGTTTCTTATCCATATTTGCATACCCGGAGATAAAATGTCGTCAACGGTCTTAGGTGGTAATCCTTGTCGCGTCTGAGAAATGAAACTACGAGCCCAATTTAGTCCACTCCATTCAATCGTATGATAAGCGCCAGCTTTGCTCAAAACTGTTGCTGATTTTTCAGAAATATGGGTCACAACAGCCGCCTTCAGGGGCGCAATCTCCTTTACTGTTTTTAAGTAAGATATTATGGCTTGTGCGTTCCAGGGAATATCAATTGTTGGCTGCCATAGCGTTTTTTCTGGTCCTCGGTAACCATGGCGCATATCATATTTATGCAGGTTGTTAACGAGAGCACGTTGGGCTGCAGCTTGAATATCAGACTCGACACTGGTAAAGACTCTAAATCCACTATTATAGGCTTTATCTGTACCGTAGCGTTCTACCATATATGCGCGTACCATTTCAGAAATATAAGGCGCATATAGTTCTATTTCAGCGCCATGACGGCGCGCAGTAATTGGTGCTTCTTTCGCTTTATAATAAGTAGCTTGATCAATGTAGTGCTCTTTAAACATACGACCAAGCACGACATTTCTACGCTGTTTGGCGCGAGTTGGGTTGCTAATAGGGTTGAGGGCTGAAGGTGCTTTTGGAAGCCCTGCTATCATAGCCATTTGAGCGAGCGTGAGTTCACCCAACTCTTTACCATAATATACTTGTGCTGCAGCACCAATACCAAAGGCTCTATGACCGAGTTCTATTTTATTAAGGTATAAAGCCAATATCTCATCTTTACTTAGTAATTGTTCAATATGCAACGCGATGAAAATTTCTTTAACTTTACGAATGTACGCTTTCTCCCTTGTTAAGAAGAAATTTCTTGCTAGCTGCATGGTAATCGTACTCGCGCCTTGCTTCTTTTCACCAGTACTTACTAAAACAAGAAATGAGCGCACAATCCCTATGGGATCGATGCCGAAGTGCTCGTAAAAGCGATTATCCTCAGTTGCGAGTATGGCATCAATAAGCGGTTGGGGAATATCCTCAATGCGTACGGGAATACGCCTTTTTTCACCGAATTGATTTATTAACTTACCGTCTTTGGTAAATACTTGCATCGGTGTTTGTAATTGTACCTCTTTAAGCACTGAGACACTGGGGATATCTGATTTGACATAGTAATAAAGACTGATTAATGTTAATAGACCTAAAATGGTACACGCGATGAAAAACTGTATAGCTCTCTTCAATATAGTCACGGAATATTCCCTAGTTAGGCTCCCAATTATAGGTAGACACTGCTAGTATATCTGAATAAAAAATGATTAATAACTATTGTACGTATAATTATAACTCGTTCATACATAAAACAAAGGATATTAGGCGACAGGCATGCTTAGCAAATTATTCAAAAAACAAGCGCCGATGATGTTCGGTATCGATATTGGCTCACATTGCGCCAAAGCGGTACTGTTATCACAATCTAATACTGGTTTTAGGGTTGAAGCGGTTGCAATAGAGCCTGTCCCAAAAGGTGCAATGTCTGAACGTGCGATCCAAGATATTGAAGCGATAGGCCGTGTTATTAGTAAACTTAAAAAGCGTTTACCCAAACATACACCGTATGCAGCAGTCGCAGTATCAGGTCAAAGCGTCATTACTAAAGTAATTTTCATGGATGTTTCATTAACTGATGCTGAATTAGAGTCGCAAATTGCGATAGAAGCCGATAGTTTGATACCTTATCCGTTGGATGAGGTTAGCCTAGATTTTGAAAAGATCTCTGTTAATGAAGCCGATCCGTCTAGAGTAAATGTACTGTTGTCAGCAGCGCGTACTGAAAGTGTGCAAGCACGTGTTAACGCGTTAGATGATGCAGGTTATAAAACAAAAGTTGTCGATGTAGAAAGTTATGCGCTTGGACGTTCTTTAGATGTTTTGTATGGGCAATTGCCTTCCGATGCATTTGATAAAGTGGTTGCGGTGATTGATATTGGCGCTGTGATTACGTTAGTGAGTGTGATTCAATCTGGAAAAGCGATTTATACAAGAGATCAAGTGTTTGGTGGAGAGCAGTACACAAATAGTATTGTTGCCTATTACAATAAAAGTTTCGATGAAGCTGAAATTGCTAAAACGACCGGAGATTTACCCCCTAACTATACTTTTGAAGTACTTGCCCCTTTTCAGACTGCATTATTGCAGCAAGTAAGAAGAGCTGTACAAATGTTCATGACGACTAGCGGTAAAGATCACGTAGATTATGTAGTACTAACAGGAGGAACTTCGCTGGTTGAGGGGTTGGATAGATTGTTAGTGGATGAATTAGGTATTCATACCATAGTAGCTGATCCATTTGCGGATATGGAAGTATCGCCAAAGGTAGACCGTAATGTATTGCAACGGCACCGAGCGCAGTTTGCAATAGCGACGGGTTTGGCACTTAGGAGCTTTACATCATGCCACATATAAATCTACTTCCTTGGAGAGAGCAAGAACGACAAGCATCACAGCAGAAGTTTTTGACAATAATAGGTTTAATTATCGGTGTGGTTTGTTTAGTGATGTATTTCATCGGTGCGTTTTACGATAGTCTAACCACAGGGCAAAATATTAAAAATAATTATTTAAAAGCGGAGATCTCTAAGTTAGATACGCGAATTATTGCGATCAATGATTTAAATAAGCAGAAAAACAATTTGCAAAGACGCATTCGTTTGATTGAAGAATTACAAAGTAATCGAAATTTGGGTACTCAAATAATAGATGAAATTACGCGAGTAGTACCTGCAGGTGTGTACCTTACAAGCTTAGAGCGAAAAGGTAACTTATTGAAAGTTGTTGGTAGAAGTGAGTCAAATAATCGACTATCACAAATGCTGAGACAAGTTGAAGCATCATATTTATTGGAGCGACCTATCATTCAAGGTATTGTCGCTGGTGAGCAACGGTCGCGTTTATTGAGTGATTTTAGCATGCATTTTTATGTAAAATCATTTCAACAAATTGAAGATTCTCAGCGTGGAAAGTAACTTTAGGGTGGCAATATAAACTGTGAATTTTGACTTGAAATCTCTACAAGATATTGATTGGAATGAAATTGAGCTAGACAATATCGGTGAATGGCCTTTTGTCGTTAAAGTTTTATGCTGTGTCATAGTCGTCGTAATTACTTTTGTGGTCGGATATAGTTTACTTGTGTCTACCTCAATTAGCCGGTATGAAAGCGCGGTTAATGCGGAAGAAGAGTTTAGAACGAGTTATCGCATAAAATATGCTCGCGCAAATAACTTAGATTTATATCGTCAGCAAATGTTAGATATGGAAGCACAATTTTCCCAACTATTACGCCGGCTACCAACGTCGAATGAAACACCAGGGTTATTAGATGATTTAACATATGTGGGTACTTCAAGCGGCTTAACATTTTTGAAAATAGGGTGGCTGCCTGAAGTCAAGAAAGAGTTCTACACTGAATTACCGATTAAACTTGAAATAGTAGGAACTTACCATGAATTTGGTAAGTTTGTTGGGAAGGTGGCTCAGTTACCTAGAATAGTGAGTTTGCACGATTTTCAGATCGAAAATGCGGGTAATAATGATTTGGTATTTAGTGTGATAGCCAAAACGTATCGTTATGAACAGGGGGAGCGTAAGTGATGTATCGTTTACCATGCTTATTTTTTAGTACGCTACTGTTATGTGCATGTAATGATGATACTGCTGAACAAAAAGAATATATCGATCAAATACAGGCGAGTGCAACGCCCAAAGTTGAGCCTATTCCAGAAATGCGAGAGTTTATACATTTTGCTTATGATGCGGAAAATTTGCGCAGCCCTTTTGTGGCACCAGAGCCAGAAGTAATAGAAAGTAAAATGGTGCAGATACGAAATTGTTTGCATCCAGATCCGAATCGGGCCAGAGACCCATTGGAAAAATATCCATTGGATAACTTAGAAATGAAAGGCACAATTGCCACAACTAATGCCACATGGGCCTTAATTAAAGCGTCAGATCAAGGACTATATAGGATTAAACAAGGCCAATATATGGGGTTGTATCATGGTGAAGTGGTTAGTGTGAACCCTGATCATATCGAGTTATTAGAATTAATACCCGACGGTACTGGTTGTTGGAAAGAACGGTTAACAAAAGTAGAAATACATGAATCAGAAGAAACCGGTACAAGTGAATAACAATAAAGGTAGCACTATTATGGCTCGCAAGGGTTTGAATTTTTGGTTAAACGCAACGTTTTCTGTGGTCCTGTTTACTTTCTCTGGGTTGGCTCAAGCTGTCCCTATGCTTTATGACGTTCGCTATAATCCAGTGCCAAATGATGAAACGGAATTACAATTTGTTTTTGATGAGCAATTAGATATAGAGCCAGTAGTTAAAGTATTAAATTCACCGGCTAGATTAGAGTTGTTTTTTCCTGATGCAGAATTTGAAGAAAGTTTAAAATTACTTGAGGTAAATAAAGCGGGCATAAAACGGATTGAAAGCAATATGGGTAAACAGGGCTTCTCCGTGACGGTTGTTATGGAAAAGTTAAAGCTTTATAAGGTTCGAGTAAAAAACAATTTAGTTTATTTACAGGTTTCAGAAAATCCGATTGCACTCGAGACGTTAGACCCTGCAGATGACAATGTTGCCACACACATTAATACAATCCAGTCGATTGACTTTCGTCGAGGAGAAAGAGGTGAAGCTAAAGTATTTGCTTTTTTAGAAAGCGGGCATGCGGCAATTGATGTGCAAGAACGAGGCGGGAAGATCATAGCTGATTTCCACCATACAGCGATCCTTGATGAGCATTTATATGAACTGGATGTATTAGATTTTGGTACTGTGGTCAGTAAGGTTGAAACTTTTAAAGAAGAAAATAAAACGCGTTTAGTGATTGAGCCAAACGCAGCATTTAAATATACCTACCAGCAATTAGATAGTATTTTTACTTTAACGGTAGAAAAAGATAATGAACAGCAGGTATTTGGAGAAAAGAAAAATTATCAAGGGCAGCCAATTACACTTAATTTTCAGGATATCCCTGTTCGTTCAGTGCTACAGATTATTGCAGACACGAATAACTTCAATCTAGTAACGAGTGATTCGGTCAGCGGCAATATTACACTGCGTTTAGATGGGGTACCTTGGGATCAGGCACTTGATGTGGTTTTGCGAGTAAAAGGACTAGACAAGCGGATGGAGGGGTCAATTTTAATGGTTGCGCCTTCAGAAGAGTTAGCTGCACGAGAAGCGAAAGAATTACAAGCACGTAAACAAGTTGAAGAGTTAGAGCCTTTGTACAGCGAGTATATCCAATTAAATTATGCGAAGGCAGAAGAATTTGCGGATTTGTTAAAAACGGATATCAACAGTATCATTAGTGAACGAGGTAGTGTGTCTGTCGATAATCGTACAAATACGTTGTTGATTAAAGATAGCGCAAGAAGTATTGAAAGTATTCGACGCATGGTTGAGACATTAGACGTACCAGTAAAGCAGGTACGTATAGAATCTCGTATGGTAACGGTTAAGGACAACGTACAAGAGGATATAGGAATTCGATGGGGGTTTAGTGACCAACAAGGCTCTGATGCGATTTCAGGCTCGTTACAAGGCGCAAATGAGTTATCCAATGGTACTATCCCTGCATTTACAGATCGATTAAATGTAAACTTACCAGTAGCGGGTACTTCGGCAGGTAGAATTGGTGTTCATATTGCAAAATTGGCAGATGGAACGTTAATAGACTTGGAATTGTCTGCATTAGAGCAAGAAAATAAGGGAGAGATAATTGCAACTCCGAGTATTACAACAGCAAACCAGAAGAAAGCGCGCATAGAACAAGGTACAGAAATTCCTTATGTTGAGGCTTCTTCTAGTGGTGCGGCTTCTGTCAGTTTTAAAAAGGCAGTGTTAAGTTTAGAAGTTACACCACAAATCACACCAGATAACAAAATTATACTAGACTTGGTGATTACGCAGGACACACGCGGTGATAATGTACAAACGCCAAGTGGACCCGCTGTTGCAATCAATACACAGCAGATTCAGACCCAAGTTTTGGTAGAAAATGGTCAGACTGTGGTGTTAGGCGGTATTTATCAACAGGAAATTACCAGCGCAGTAAGCAAGATTCCGTTGTTAGGTGACCTTCCGTATTTAGGGATGTTGTTTAGAAATACCCGTGAGATTAATGAAAAGAAAGAATTATTGATATTTGTAACCCCAAAAATAATGTTAGATGGTCAGTAATTGACTAATAATAGGTTGATTTTAGGTTCAGTAGATGCTTTTTATACTATTTGACTTGAAATCGTTCACGAATTACTGAGATAATCCCCCCCTTAATTTTGGGGCCAGGTCGTTAGGCGGGGTTTTATTTCAAATTTTAGAGTTCGTTAGTACTAAAAAGATATGGCTGAGAAACGTAATATATTTCTAGTGGGCCCGATGGGGGCTGGTAAGAGCACGATTGGTCGGCACCTTGCTGATCAATTACACCTTGAATTTGTAGACTCGGATCAAGAAATTGAACGCCGTACTGGCGCAGATATTGCGTGGGTGTTTGATCTTGAAGGTGAGGATGGATTTAGAACACGCGAAGAAGGCGTGATTTCAGATCTAACCGAGCTACAAGGGATTGTTTTAGCAACTGGTGGAGGTTCGGTAGTCAGCAAAGAAGTGCGTAACAAGTTATCTGCGCGCGGTATTGTTGTTTACCTAGAAACACCAATTGAAAAACAAGTTGCTCGTACACAGCGTGACAAGCGCCGTCCACTATTGCAAACAGAAGAAGCGCCAAGAGATGTTCTTGAGCGTTTGGCTGAAGAGCGCGAACCACTTTATAAAGAAGTGGCAGATCACATTGTTCGAACAGATGAGCAAAGCGCAAAAGTAGTTGCGAATCAAATAATAGATAAACTAGACTTCTAGTGAAATGACCAATATGAGAGGGATGCATGCTTGAATTAAAAGTGGATTTGAACGAGCGTAGTTATCCAATTTATATTGGTCAGAATCTATTGTCTGATGGGCAGAAATTAAAACACTATGTTGGTACATGCCGACCTGTTATCGTGACTAACCAAACTATAGCACCATTGTATTTGAATGGTTTATTACGTAGTTTAGATGAACACGCCCCCTTACATATTGTTCTACCGGATGGAGAGCAATATAAAACATTAGAGTATTTTGAACAGGTATCAGCCTTTTTGTTGGAAAACAATTGTGGGCGAGACACTTGTTTAATTGCTTTAGGCGGGGGAGTAATAGGAGATCTGACAGGGTTCGTTGCAGCATGTTATCAGCGTGGTATTCCTTTTATACAAATACCAACAACCTTATTATCACAAGTCGACTCATCTGTCGGTGGCAAAACCGCTGTGAATCATCCTCTTGGTAAAAATATGATAGGGGCTTTTTATCAACCAATTGCCGTTTTTATTGATACTGATACACTTCTGACATTACCACCTCGAGAGTTTTCGGCAGGTATGGCTGAAGTGATTAAGTATGGCTTAATTTATGATGTTGACTTTCTAGCCTTCCTTGAAGATAACCATGCAAAGTTAAAAGCGTTAAACGTTGACTCACTAATGCAAGTTATCCATCGTTGCTGCCAAATTAAAGCTGAAATAGTTGCACATGATGAGAAGGAGGCTGGCTTGCGTGCATTGCTAAATCTAGGTCACACTTTTGGTCATGCTATTGAAGCACAGATGGGCTATGGAAAATGGCTGCATGGTGAAGCGGTGTCTTCAGGTATGATGTTGGCTATTAAGTTAGCATATCAACGTGGTGCATTAACGGCTAAAGAAGTTGAAAGAATTGAAGGTTTGTTATCTTTGTATGACTTACCTATTGATATTCCTGATAATATGACTAGTGCTGAATTCTTATTTCATATGCGTAAAGATAAAAAGAATAAGCAAGGCCGCATTCGCTTTATCGTACCAACGAAGTTGGGTAATTGCGCATTGGTAGACGATGTTTCTGATGACGCTGTGAGTACGCTAATAGGGCGCTAATGCAATCTCAAATATTGCCCAGTAGAGCTGCTTTAGTTAATCGAATTGAATTACAGTTTGAATATGGGCAGAATTTGATTTGCTTAATAGGGGCTTCTGGATTAGGAAAAAGCTATTTAGCAGAGTCATTCATTACAGATAAATATGCTGAATTTAATAAAGCATTTATTAAATTATCAGCAAACTCAAAAGATATAGATCTAACAGTTCAATTATTACAGCACAGTTTTCGCTCCCCATTAATTGATCAAACTCACACCTTAAGTGAGAATTTCGTAAATTTACACAATCATTCTCCATCAGGCCCTTGCTTATGGGTTTTGGATGGCGCGCGACATTTATCTGATGAAATGATCGCGGAGCTACAAAACATAGCAAAACAGGGCATTGAAAAAATATATATTCTTGTCACTGCACAATCACCGATGATGGTCCCGCAAGCATTGGATTTACATTTAGAGCCACTCTCATTGTCTGAGTCCAAGACGTTAATGAAAATGTTTTTTAAGCAGTTGCCTGTTGATGAAGATCCAATTTTTCAAACCTTTTTGAGTGCATCTCATGGTAACCCTGCAATCTTGTTAGATTGGCAGCCTGAAACGCAACAGTTAGAAAAACCAGCATCCAGTAAATTTATAAAGATGCAGTGGCATTTGACATTGCTGACTGTTTTATTAGCACTTTTGATGGTTGCTTTTGTGTATCAAAAAGAAATTACGAGCTTGATACCCGAGATGAGTGAGGAAAAAGTAGTTGTTAACACCGTACTGCCAAGCACTCGGATTTTAAAAACGCCATTGCATAGTAATGAGTTAATTATAGGTGATGGCAGTAAGACTGAAGTATCAGATGATGTTTTGAATGGAACAGCTGTTGTGTCAATCGATGATGCACTAGAAGTACAAAATAAGACAGAGACGAGTGCAATTTTTTCTGCGCTTACCCACACTCCTCAAAAAGCCGAAGTGGATAAGATTGTGACGGATAATAAACCGAAGCAACTTTCGGTAACCGTTACGTCTGAACTTAGAAAAGAAGAAAGTGCCGAGTTTTTAGAATTAAAAGAGGTGGTTGTGGATGTGGAAAGTGTTAGCGTTGTTGATGATCACTTGAATCTGTTATCTGAACCTGATTCTAACTGGGTTATTCAATTATTAGCGGTAAAAGATAAAACAATTGCAGAAGCTTTTGTTTCTGCTCATGAGCAACGCGTTAGTGATTTAAAAATTTACGGCACAAACCGAGCCGAGGTTGTATGGTGGATAGTTATCCAAAGTGGTTACTCTACAATCGATGCGGCAAAAATAGGAAAAGCGAAATTGCCAAAAGATTTGCTCACGGGACAACCATTCTTTAAAAAGCAGACTAAAATCAAGCAGGAAATTGCTTTGTTCATTCGGTAATTGGTAGATTTTAGTGTAAAATCGCGCAACTTCAAAATAAATAGAGTCAGTATGCAACAAAAGACCCGAGCCTTTTTAAAATGGGCAGGCGGAAAATATAGTCTGGTAGATGGCATAGCGCAACGTTTATCGTTAGCAAGTCAAAGTGCCGATACTCTAGTTGAGCCTTTTGTTGGTGCTGGTTCAGTGTTTTTGAATACGGACTTTAAACGCTATGTCTTAAACGATATTAATGCCGATTTGATCAATTTGTATAATGAATTGAAGCTCCAACCTGATGAGTTTGTAAGCGATGCTCGTAAACTCTTTGTTGATCTCAATAATCATGCTGATGCTTATTATGACTACCGAAAGCAGTTTAACGCAAGCGTTGATATTTATGAGCGCGCAATTCTTTTTTTATACATGAATAGACATGGCTACAATGGTTTATGCAGATATAATTTAAAAGGCATTTTTAACGTACCGTTTGGCAAGTATAAGAAACCATATTTCCCAGAGAAAGAACTATACACATTTGCACAAAAGGCACAAAAAGCGACTTTTACGTGTAAAGGTTACGCTCAGGTATTTAAGAGTTTGCCGAATAATGCCGTCGTATATTGTGATCCACCATACGTCCCGTTAAGTAAGACGGCTTCATTTACCTCTTATGCGAAAGGTGGTTTTGATTTGAATGATCAAGCTATTTTAGCCAATTTAGCGGAAGTTTCAGCATTTGAGCAGTCGACACCTGTTTTGATATCCAATCACGATACGGCTTGGACACGTAAAATCTACAGTCAAGCATCGTTAGATGTTATTCAAGTAAAAAGAACGATCAGTCCAAAAGGTGGGAGTCGAAATAAGGTGAATGAATTAATGGCGCTTTATTGTAAGAGTTAACCATTCTTCCTTTTAAAGAAATTAGTTGAGAATGTAATTAACCAAGACAACAAGTGCGACAACGAACCCCGTAACAAGTGCTATACCAACGACAGCATAAGGTAAAAAAGAGCCAGAATTGAAATCAAACTCATATTTGCCGTGACTTTGTACGCCAAATAAAGCAGCTAATACACTTTGGAAAATGCTGAGTAACTTCATGTCGTAGCAGTCCTTTTTTACAGGTGTGACGTTAACCTATTGCTGTTATCACTCGATTGTTTAGAGCCTAAAAGTAATTCGAGTAAATCCAAATAATGGAACTGGGCACTGCTACTCTCACCTGTTAACCATGCGTACCAGCTTGTGTGGGCTTCACGTTTACAGATTAAAGTATTTTGATTTGTGGTTTGAAGTGTTGTATTACAGCCACAATTTTTGTGTTCTGCAAGTACTAATTGAGCATTATCATATGAAATTGCACCTAAAGAAACAATCGCAATCGCTGAAAGCCCAAGCATCCGTGTTTTTAGCCGACTCAACATAATAACTACCCTCACTTACAAGTTATCATTAGATAATACACAATAGATGCTCATAAAACAAACACAATTAATATAGCTTAGTCGATATCAAATTCAATGAAGTCGATTACGCTCATTTTCACTGGGGTCGGAGTAAAAATTGCGGTAAAGTGAGCCTGATAACTCGATATATCAGGAAGTATTATAGTGTCTGAAAAAGCAAAATACCTCATTGCTCCGTCTATTCTATCAGCAGACTTTGCAAGGTTAGGCGAAGATGTAGAGCGCGTTCTTAAATCTGGTGCGGATGTTGTACATTTTGATGTCATGGATAACCATTATGTGCCTAACTTAACAATAGGGCCAATGGTCTGCAAAGCACTTCGGAATTATGGTATTACCGCACCAATCGATGTGCATTTAATGGTTAAGCCTGTTGATAGACTAATTCCCGACTTTGCGAATGCTGGTGCGAGTATTATTACATTTCATCCAGAAGCAAGTGAGCATATAGATCGCACAATTAGCTTGATTAAAGAACATGGCTGCCAAGCAGGATTAGTGTTCAATCCTGCGACGCCGTTACATTATCTTGACCATGTTATACATAAGCTTGATGTCATTTTATTAATGTCAGTAAATCCAGGTTTTGGTGGTCAAAGCTTTATCCCAGAAACGATAAGTAAGTTAAAAAAAGTTAAGACACTTATCAGAAACTCAGGGAGAGACATTCGTCTAGAAGTTGATGGTGGTATTAAAGTAGACAATATCGCAGAAGTAGCCGCTGCAGGTGCAGATATGTTTGTGGCGGGATCTGCCATATTTAGCCAACCAGATTATAAAACGGTTATAGAGCAAATGCGTGATGAACTTGCAAAGGTTGGATCATGAGTTATCAAGGTGTGTTGTTCGACCTAGATGGAACGTTAGTTGATAGCGTCGAAGATATGTATATGGCTTTAAACCTGACATTGACAGAGGTAGCCTATCCGATCGTCAGCTACGCGCAAGTTAAAACATGGGTGGGTAATGGCATTACAATATTGGTGAAGCGTGGTTTAACAGGAGACATGCTAGTTAACCCTGAGTTGAGCCAATCGCTTATAGATAACGCAATTGTCCGGTTCAAGGTGCACTATCATGATATTGTGGGTAATTACGCTGCTTTGTATGCACATGTAGAGACAGGTTTGTCTGCGCTGACGCATTTACCTAAGGCTGTGGTGACCAATAAAGACAGGGCTTTTACCGAGCAGCTTTTAGATAAACTATCACTTAATCACCATTTTGAAGTGCTTGTTTGTGGTGATGATACGGCGAAAAAGCCAAATCCTGAACCGGTTTTAATGGCATGCAAAGCGTTGGGTATTAAACCGAGTGATGCGATAATGATTGGCGATTCGAAAAGCGATATATTGGCGGCCAAAAATGCAGAAGTAGACGTTATCGCCTTAAAATACGGTTATAACCAAGGCTGCAATTTAGAAGATTTTAATCCAGAGTACCTCTGTGAGGGATTCTTAGATATAATCCCTATTTTAACCAAGCGAATTTAATATTTAGATATAAAGGAACATCATGAGCAAACCAGTAGTGTTGAGTGGCATGCAGCCAACAGGTGGTATGACGATAGGCAATTATGTTGGTGCTATTAACCAATGGCTTAACTTGCAAGAAAATCATGAAAGTTACTTTATGCTTGCTGACCTTCATGCCATTACAGTGCGTCAAAAACCAGAAGAACTTCGTGACCGCGTACTAAATGGAATCGCACTATATGTTGCTTGCGGTATTGATCCTGAAAAAGCAGCGCTTTTTGTGCAATCACAAGTGCCAGAGCATGCCCAGTTAGGTTGGGTACTTAATTGTTACGCCCAAATGGGTGAATTGAATCGCATGACACAGTTCAAAGACAAGTCGGCAAAACATGCAAATAATATTAATGTTGGACTATTTTCGTATCCTGCATTGCAGGCTGCTGATATATTATTATATCAAGCGGCTCAAGTGCCAGTCGGTGAAGACCAAAAGCAACATTTAGAACTCACAAGAGATATCGCTACGCGGTTTAATAACTTATATGGTGATGTGTTTAAATTACCAGAACCATATATACCGGAACTGGGAGCACGTGTGATGAGTTTGCAGGATCCATTAAAGAAGATGTCTAAATCAGATGATAATCCTAATGCGTTTATTATGATGTTAGATGAGCCGAAAAAAATAGAGAAAAAGCTTAAAAAAGCAGTAACGGATTCCGATGAGCAAGCACGTATTTACTTTGATAGAGTAGAGAAGCCAGGTGTATCTAATTTACTGACGTTACTTTCGGTAGCAACTAAGCGCGCTATTGTCGATTTAGTCCCTGAGTATGAAGACAAGATGTATGGCCATTTGAAGAAAGATACCGCAGATGCTGTTGTCGCAATGATTGAGCCGATCCAATCTCGATTCAAAGAGATCCGTGAAGATCAAAGTCGTCTTGATGAGATCATGAGAAGTGGAGCTGAAAAAGCAAGTACGCGAGCTCAAATAACATTAAATGCAGTATATGATGCTGTGGGCTTTATTCCTCGTCCATGATGTCATTTAATATATTTTAATGTAAGCCGGAAAACTGCAAAGTGATCCGGCTTTTTGTTTTATATTTATCTATTAAATAAATGAAGTAGAAATACACTGAAATTTGAGGTTGTTTTTCATACAGAATGATGATGTTAGACCCATTTTGCTTGTTATTTGCCCGAACTCACTGTTTTTTTGTTTTTATTAAAAATAATGCTTGATCAAAAAAAGGATCTCCCTATAATGCGACCCCACTGACATGGAGCGCTACGCTAACTTAGCAAAGCAAAACGCAGTCAGCGTTGAGTAAAACTTAAATTTAAAATTTCTTTATGAAAACATTGAAT
>NZ_JAGJEE010000029.1:0-61147 GCF_018100885.1 Pseudoalteromonas sp. MMG013
GGCATCGAACGCTCGCTCAGTGTTATTCCAGCTTTGTAGTAATGATTGCTGTTTGAGTGTTTGCGTAGCAAGCTGAGAGTGAGGCTGTTCAGGGTTTGCACATAGCTTTGATAAGATCAGACTTAATTCATTCAGTAAGTCATTGGCCCTAACTGTGGTTAACCAGTTGGGATTGAAGTGCATTTTGAACGACAGTGAATCGCCTTCTTGTTGTGCAACAACGGATAAGGGGTAATCCCCTTTTTCGATTGACTCTCTAAAGTGCCAAGCGCCAGTTGTCTCAGGTGCCGGGTAGTTTTCAAATACGAATAGAGAATGAAATAAGCGTTCTCCATTATTTTGTAAGCGAGATAAAGATACGTCGCTGTGGCTATTAAGTGACGCAACACGCTTTTGTATTTGTTTGAGTATGTCTCTACAGCTGGCATCGGCAGGCCAATCAATTGCCAAAGGTAAGGTGTTGATGAACAACCCCACAGCTTGCTCTATCCCTTGTACTGGAATTTCTCGACCTGAGACGGTTGTACCAACAATCGTTTGCTCATCTGCACTATAAATTGCAATGAGTTTGTGCCATGCAAATTGTAAGGCCGCGTTTAATGTTACCCCTTGTTGTTGACACACACTTTGTAATTGCTGCAGCGGTTCACCTTGCAGTTGCAGTTCAACGCACTCAACCTGTTCCAGAGTCCGATTAATATTAAAATCGATGGTATTATCGAGTAATGCGTTAATGGCATTGGCATTGCCAAATCGTTGTTTTTCTTGCTGCCAGAATGACTGTGATCTATCCGCATGCTTTAGGTAATATGCCTGTGCATTCAAATAGGTTAATTGCTCTGTTACGTTAGGGATATTGCCATCTAGCAGTTGTCGGTAATGTTGCGACACCGCTTGTAACAACATCGGCCCACTCCAACCATCGTTGATACTGTGATGTTCTGTTTTGATTAATGTGAAATGATTGGCTTGTTGCTTAATGAGCTTAAAGCGTATCAATCCAGGCTGCTGTAAATTGAACCCAATTTGGCGATCCTGCTGTTGTAGCTGGGTTATTTCTCGTTCGATACTGTTACGGTCTAAATGGCTTAAATCAATGACTTCAAAGTTATTGTGGTCAATACTTGGCTGTTTAGTGACAATTTGCAGTAACGTCTCTTGCCAATCGAAAGCAGTTCTTAAAATAGGGAATTGCTGTGAGGTGTAATGCCAAGCTTTAATAAACAATTCGACATTCAGTGTTTGTTTTATGTCCATAACCAACTGAACACGGTAAGCATCATCGTTAGGGTAGTTGACACTATGATAAATAAAGCCTTGTTGCAGACTATTCGCAGGGTAAATTGTTTGAATATCGTATTTAGCTTGTAGGCTTTGCAAGTGCTGCCAAGAGAGATCTTTTACCCCATAATCAGCCGGTGTATTCAAGGTACAGATCTGTGCTTGTTTACATGCAGTATCAATAACTTGATGTAACGCAGACTTAAAATGTTCTAAAAACGCTAAGGTGTGATTCTGATCGAGCTTTGATACGACCGAGAAATCCAATTGACCATTCCTTACGGCGCCATTGATGTTTAATAGCAATGGGCTATTAGCCTGCGCATTTTCTTGTGTCATGACGTAACCGACGTTTTGATCACTTAAATGCCACTCACCTTCTGTGCTGTTATTGTTTAATTGACCAAGATAGTTAAAGCATACCTGTGGTGTGATTGCTTGCATCTGTTGTGTGAGGCAAAAGCTACCAAAACCAATGCCTTTATCAGGTATTTGGCGTAAGTTTTCTTTGGTATGCACAATCGTATCAATGGTGTTTTCAGCAACATCTAACCGCACCGGGTATGTGGTTGTAAACCAGCCAACAGTTCTACTGACATCAAGTTGAGGGTCGATAAGCTCTCGTCCATGCCCTTCAAGTTGAATGTGGTTTGTACTTTCGCCAAATGTGGCTTTGAGTGCAATTGCCAATGATGACAATAACAAATCGTTTATTTCAGTATTTAAGCCAGTATTTGCTTCACGTAGTAACTTATCGGTATCACTTTGCGCTAATTGGATGGTGTATTGTTGCGCGTCGGACGAACTTTCGAGAGGCGAGAAGTCACTTTGTACTTGCTGCCAATATTTTAGTTGCGCTTGATTGTGAGTCGCATAATCTTGGACTGCGTTTACCCACTGACGATAACTTGTGCCCTTATCAGCTAAGGTTTCATTTTTAAGTAATGTTTGTAAGTCTTCACTAATTACACGCCATGAGACAACGTCGATGATGCTGTGATGAAAGGCTAAGAATAAGCGGTTATGCTTGCTGGATTCATGGGTGATCAATGCGGCACACCAAAGAGGTCCTTGGTGTAAATCAAACTGGCTTTGTAATTCGGTTAATGTGGCATGGATACCCTCATCGCCAGTGCTGAGATCGCTGGCATTGATATGTATGAGTGTGGGTGCCATGTGATCTGCTTGATAGCGTTGCACAGTGTTGTTTGAGTTTGTCTCGAAAGTACACCGCAGCATGTCGTGCTGCTGGTTGAGTTGCGCGAGTGCTTGCTGGATGTGTTGATGCGTATACGTCGTGGACACATTGAGCGTGAATGCTTGGTTCCAGTGGTTTGGGTTAGGGGGCAAATTGTCAAAAAACCAATTTTGAATCGGGAGTAATTCAAACTCACCTTCAAGTAGCCCTTGCTCTGTCATGATAGTAACTTCATGGCTTTGCTGGGTTTGTAATAAATAAGCTTGCTCAGCAATGGTGGGCGCTTCGATGATGTCTTTTACTTGAAGCACATGCCCAGCTTGGCGTAGTGCACTGACTAATTGAATTGAAACTATTGAATCTCCGCCGATGCGGAAAAAGTCATCTCGAACGCCGACTTTTTCGATCCCCAGTACTTGTTGCCATATCTGACAAAGCTGTTGTTCAAGTTCACTTGTTGCCTCGACGTAATTATCGCTCGCGGTAATACTCGGCTGTGGCAAAGATTTGAAATCAATTTTACCGTTGTTATTCATGGGTAAGTGTTCTACTTCCATGAAATAGGTCGGTATCATATAGTCAGGCAGCGCTAATGCGAGTTTTTCACGTAATTGGACTTCGCAAAAAGCTTCTTTTTCATTGCGAATAAAGTAAGCCAGTAGTTGCTTGTTACCCGCTTGTTCGAAAACAGTAACAACCCCTTGCTTTATTTCAGTTTGATCTGTGAGAACCGTTTCAATCTCAGGTAACTCAATGCGGAAACCGCGCAACTTAATTTGATGGTCGTTGCGGCCAATATACTCAAGTTCGCCTCTAAAGGTCCAACGAACGAGATCACCAGTTTTGTATAGCTTGTCATACCCATTTTCGATATCCGATGCACTTGCAAAAGGGTTATCTATGAAGCGCTCAGCAGTGAGCTCAGGCTTATTGAGATAGCCCTTGGCTAAGCCAGCTCCACTGATATAGAGTTCACCAGCAACGCCTGTTGGAACTGGCGTGAGGTTATCATCTAATAGATATACTTTTCGTTGGTTGATTGGCTGACCAATGGGTACTGAACCGGTAAAATCAGCGCAATTGTAGAACGTTGCAAAGGTGGTACTTTCGGTTGGCCCATACGCGTTAATTAATCGGGTTGGGCGGTTATCGCGGGCAATAATGTCTTTTACTATGTGTGGGGTTAAGGTTTCGCCGCCAGAAATTACACATTTCAACCCATCATAGATGTTATTTTTTTGTACATATAATGAATCGAATAATGTTCGGGTCAACCACAGTATGGAGATGGCATTTTTCTGTAAAAGTGTGGCAATTTGATCCGGTTCAGCACCACAGTGGGCAGGTGCTACAACAAGCTTTGCCCCTTGTACGAGAGGCGCCCATACTTCAAATGTGGCAGCGTCAAAATTTGGGTTCGACATATGCAAGTATACGTCATCACGAGTCGCATTAATCACGTCAGTCGATTCAACAAGTGAGACAATTGCTCTATGCGGTACGACCACGCCTTTTGGTTCTCCAGTGGTGCCAGAGGTATAAATAATATACGCGTCATCAACGCTGCTTGTTGTGGCAATTTGGCATCTTGATTGCTCAAACAACTGCACTTTGTCAATGGGAACGGTATTACAGCTAAAGGCTTTATTAAGGCGTTCAAAACGCAGTTGTAAATCAGATTGGGTCAATACCAATGTGCACTGTGTATCATCCAATATATAGCTGATCCGCTGATCTGGATACTCTGGGTTGAGTGGCGCATAGGCATAACCTGCTTTTAATATAGCAAGCATACTGACAACCATGTCAATAGAGCGTGTTGCAAAAATACCAATAAACCGACTCGGGTTGTCACTGCGTGCTTGTTCAGCTTGTATGTGTGAAGCGAGCGTGTCAGCACGTTGGTCGAGCTGTGCATAGGTTAACGTATTAGAGTCATCTTGCAGTGCAATATCGTCGGGATAGCGCTGCGCATTTTGCCACACCATATGGTGAACCGTTGTTTTTAAATTTACTGATGGCGTGTTGTTATGGTCAATTAATAGGCGTTGTGACTCAGCTTCATCTAGAAATACAATGTCGTTATGTGATTGATTTAAATCTTGTGTTGTCGCAACCAGTACTTTTTCCATTTGTTGTAAAATACGGTTAGCTTTAACTTGAGTAAGCCAGCTTTGGCAAAAGCTCAGTTTTAGTAGTAACACATCTTGCTGCTCTACCACGCTGATTGTAAGTGGGTAGTCCACTTTTTCGATCATTTTATTAAATGACCAAGCTAAAACATCAGTGCCTGTTGGGGTAGGGTAATTCTCAAAGACAAATAAGCTGTGGAATAGCCGAGAACCAGGGTCTTGTAATTCAGACAAGGCTACCCCACTATGGCTGTTCATTTGAGCAATAGCGTGCTTTAGCTCAGTCAGTAAGTCGCCAATAGACTTTGACTGAGACCAGTTCAGTGCTAGCGGTAATGTATTGATATACAATCCAACGCTTGAGTGGATCTCATCAATCGGTAACTCGCGCCCAGACACGGTTGTGCCCACAATTGTTTGTGTATCTTGACAATATAATTGAATAATTTTATGCCAAGCAAATTGCATAAGCACATTGAGAGTGAGACCTTGCTGTTGCGCAAGTTTTTTGAGTGCACTGTGTAAATCCGAAGGCAGTTTGAGCTCGCAGCTTCCAGCATTGGTCAAAGCCACTGACTTAGATAAATCGATATGGGTACTTAACATGCGATTCAAGTCATTTGCATGTTCAAATTGCTGTTTCTGAGTTTTCCAATATGTGTTATCTGTCAGTGTTTGCTGTGCATAATGGCGCTGAGTTGCTTCATATGCTGTTTCCTCAATGACAACTGCAGGTTTTTGTTGAGACAGTAATTGGTAATTCTTGTGCACAGTTTGCAGTAGTACAGGAAAACTCCAACCATCACTAATACTATGGTGCTCTGTTTTTAATAATGTAAAGTGTTGCGCGCCGCGCTTTATTATCTTAAAACGCATTAAGCCAGATTGACTGAGATCAAAAGGGGTATGCCTATCTGATTTTATAATGTCTTCAAGCTGTTGTTGTTGCTGTTGAACCGTTTGATTGGACCAATCAAGGAATGAGAAATGACCGTCAGTGAAGCCTGCTCCCCCTTTAATTACTTGTAATATGTCATTTTCCCAGTCAAATGACACGCGCAATGCAGGATAACGCATAGAGGCAAGGATCCATGCTTCTTTATATAAATCTAAATCGAGAGATTGGTTGTAATCTATGATTAATTGGACTCGATAAGCATCATCATCAGGTTGTACTAAGTGATGATATATAAACCCTTTTTGCATGCTATTAGCAGGGTAAATTCCTTTTATTTCGCTATCAGAAGCAAGTTCGTTGTCTAAAGCTTGTTCAAAATCTGATTCATTAAAGATACGTTTATCATTTAAAAACTGTAGTAACGTACTTTTGTTTTCTGTTAACCATTCAATCCACTGCGGGCTCACGCCAGCATCTGAGTGTGCTATTTGTACTTTGTCGCCATTGGCCCAAACTGCGACATTATCCTTTGCTAGTAATTGGCATAAGTTCAACATAATTTAGATCTCTAACTGCTGGTTTTTGGTTGTTTTAGGAGTTTTTGCTTTAGGTGCTGCTGATATCACTTTATTCTTTAATTGGGTAAGGTGGTCGACACTCAAACCTTTGACATCAAAGTCACTGGGAGTGGTCACCGTGCCTTTTTGCGCTGTCTCTAAGGCGACTTGAACGACACGTTTGATTGCTTCTTGAAGCGCCTTTTTAAAATTAAACGCGGTCTCAGGCGGTAATTGAGCGTCAATTTTGATCCGCAGTTTCTTATCTTGAATAAGGGCATTAATGTCTAGCAATAAATGATTGGTATTGCGGTGATCCACCGTACTTGTTTGCAGTGATCCATCAATTTGCCACTCAGATTGCGTTGCGTTTGATAGCTGACCAAGATAATTAAAGCTCAAAGGGGGAAGCTGCCATTGAGGGTTATGAGCATGATGGGCCCCAAAGCCCACACCTTTGTTAGGCACTTTTCTTAATGCCTCTTTAACTTGAATAATGGTCTGGTTGATAGTCGTGGCAGTATTGAGCTTTAAAGGATACAAGCTTGTAAACCATCCAACGGTGTTATTGATATCTAAGTCATCACACCATAACTCTCGGCCGTGGCTTTCTAGCGTAATAATTGGGCTAGATTGTTGTAATGACGTGCCAAGACTTATAGCCAGAGCACTGAGTAACAATTCTTCGATATTGGTGTTGAATCCTTTGTTCGCTGATGTCAAAAGTTGGTCAGTGAATTGGTTATCAAATTCAAGCCATTGAGTTTGCTTTTCATGGGCTTTGTCTGGTAATTGTGGGGCATGGCTTAACGTATCCAACCAAAACTGCTGTTCATCAGCATGTAATTGAGCATAGTTAGACATCGCATTTACCCATTGACGATAGCTGCTTCTTTTCTCAATGAGTGGTTGTTCTTGTAACAGACTTTGTAAGTCTTGCGCAATGATGCGCCATGAGACAGCGTCAATAAGTAAATGATGTACAGCAAAGAAAACACGGTTGAAGGTCTGTGAGTCATCAGTTAATAATATGGCTTGCCACAAGGGACCGTCGGTTAAGTTAAAGTTGGCTTGGTAGTCATTTAATTGTGCAATGAGCGTATCTTCACTGAGTGCAGTCGTATCAATGCTAAGCAGTTCGGCCATACCAGTTTCTAGCACATATTGCTGTTGGTGATTTTCAGTATCAAAGCGACAGCGCAGCATATCATGCTGCGTACTTAGCTGTTCAAGGGCATGTGATAGTGCATCATAACTCACTGACTTAGGGACGAGTACACTAAAGCATTGGTTCCAGTAATTTGGATTCTCTAACGCTAAATTAAAGAACCACGACTGGATCGGAAGGAGTGAAAAGGATCCTGTTAGCGCACCTGTTTCTGTTACTATATGTCGTTGGTTTTCTTTTAAATCGATTATTCTCAGTGCTAATGTTTGTGCGCAAGTACATTCAAAAATATCTTTCACTTGTAACTCAATTGACTGCTTTCTGAGTTGCGCGACAAGTTGAATGGTGAGAATTGAATCACCACCGATATTGAAAAAGTCGTCTTTGACGCCGACTTTCTCTCGACCCAATAACGATGCGAACGCATTACATAAGATTTGCTCAAGCTCTGATGTAGGCTCACAGTATTGACTATCACTTTCGAAGGTTGGCAAAGGCAGTGCTTTACGGTCAATTTTACCGTTACTGGTTAAGGGAATTTCATCTAACTCTGTAATGGTTTTTGGGCACATATAATCAGGTAAGTTTGCGACTAAATATGTGCGCAGCTCTGAGGTTGATATCTCTTTATTTGCGGATTTCTTAACATACGCGGCTAAGTACTTAGAGGCTTGCTCTTGTCTATCAATAACGACAGCCTGGTCAACACTTGCATGTTGGCTTAAAATACTTTCTATTTCTCCCAATTCTATTCGATACCCGCGTATCTTTACTTGGCCATCATTTCGGCCGATGTATTCAAGTTCACCCTGTGGCAGTTGCCTAACAACATCACCTGTTTTATAGAGACGGTTGTAGCCAATACTTTGTTCATCAGCAGTTGCAAATGGATTTGAGATAAAGCGCTCAGTTGAGAGGTCATCGCGATTTAAATACCCACGTGCTAACCCAGCTCCCCCAACATAGAGTTCACCTAGAGCACCGACCTCGGTTTGCTGCATGTGTGAGTTGAGTACATAAGCAGTCATATCACTAATAGGACGGCCAATAAAGGATGCTTTGGTGTTGCTGTGTACTGTGAGCTCTTTGTAAGTTACGTGCACGGTCGTTTCTGTAATACCATACATGTTGATGAGCAAAGGGTGATTGTCGCCATAGTGTTGCCACCAAGGCAGGAGCATTTCAGAGTTGAGTTTGTCACCGCCAAAAATAACGAACCGTAATGCACTAAAGTCTAACGATTGCTCAATAGCTTGATTGCTAAATTCATAAAAAGCACTCGGTGTTTGGTTTAATACCGATATTTTTTGTTGTGAGCATGTTTTAGCAAATGCGGCAAAATCTCTGATCTGTGACTTTTTAGGAATGAATAAGGCCCCCCCATGGAGCAGTGCGCCCCACATCTCCCAGACGCTAAAGTCGAATGTATAAGCGTGGTAAAGTACCCACCGATCTGAATGAGTAAATTGAAAGTTCTGTGCTGTAGAGGTGAACAACCTAAGGACGTTATGATGTGTTTGCATGACGCCTTTTGGTTTTCCTGTGGTTCCCGAGGTGTATATGATGTAGGCAATATCTTGGCTTTGTGGCCCAGATTCAGCGAAACACTGACTACATTCCATAGCTGCATCAACTTCAATTAATTGCGTTGTTATATTAAGCAGTTCAATTTTTTGCTGAACTTCTTGGTGCAACTCACTATCGATGATGAGTAGGGCAGGTGCAGTATCTTGTAGAATGAAATCAGTACGAGTACTGGCATGATCCGGAGACAATGGGATGTATACAGCGCCCACTTTAACAATCGCTAAAATGGCAACTAGCATATCAACGCTCGGCTCCATATAAAGCGCAATGTGTGCCTGAGCGGGCGTCTGCCCGAGATGCTCAAAGCGGGCATTAATAAGGTTGGCTACTTGGTTTGAGCGCTGTTCAAGCTCTTGGTAGCTAAGTTGTGTATGCTCAGTGAAAATTGCGATATTGTCAGGATGAGTATTCACTTGTTGCTGGAATGTGTGGCTAAGAGAAGTCATCTCGGTGTAGTTTTCGGCGGCATTATTACCATGACTCAGTAACGCATTCTTCTCTGCTTGAGTCAGAATTGGTAAGCTTGCGATACAGCCTTGTTGTTGGCTTTGCAGCGCTTGTAAAAACCGAAATTGCACATCCCCAAATCGCGACAAGGTTTCAGGTGTAAACATTGCTTTATTAGCGACAATTTTTCGACCTAAGCCACCAGAAGTTTCAAAGTGTGTGAATTCAATATCAAATTGCGCAATACTTGGTTCGACCGGAATACCTTTGACGATAACGTGTTGTTGACCAAGCTGAGTTTGATAACCTTTACGACCAATCATAAGTGGCGTAATGTCTGCGCGTATACCTTTTGTTTTGAGTTTGGCAAGATAATTACAGGTTACATTTATGTATTTTGCCGCGTTACTGTTGGGCTCGTGACTCAGTAATAACTGTGTGAGCCCACTAGATACTTTCAGTACAAGTTCAGGCAAACTGAGTGTATCTATATCAGAAATAGAAAGTGGCTCGACATCAGAGTAATGACCTAGTAGCAAGCGTGTTTTTCTGGTACGTCTTGCCATAGGAATACCAATGGTTAAATCGGTTTGACCTGTCATGTGATATAAGGTGGCAAATGTACTTGCGAGCACGACACTAAACGCGGTTACACCATAGTGCTTCGCTGATTCTTTTACCCAGTCGAGCCCTTCGCAGCTTTCCACTCGCGTTGATACCCCATCGAAGTGATGTTCAGTTGGTATTGTATCGGGTGTAAAAAATTCAACCGGAAATAGGTCTAAATCAACATCAGAGGTCTTATCTTGGTATGAATATTTGTATTGAACGTCCAATAAATCGTGCGCACAGTTGTCTAATACCGATTCTAGGCATGCTAATAAGTCACTGACGAGTACTTGCAAAGACCATTGATCGCAATTGATATGGTGGCCTTTGATCACAAGTATATGCTGGCTATCGTCATTCAATAAATAAAATTGAAAGGTTTCTTTTTCAATGTCAATTGTCTGTTCAATTAACTGCTTGGCGATATGAGTAGGAGGTTGCTCACGTAAGTCTTTGGGCACATCTAAGAACGAGAATAAACCATTTTTAATTGCAAGTTGTGGATGATCATCCCCTTGCGAAATTGAGCTATGAATGACAGGGTGGCGATCAATCAGTAACTTTAACGCTTGGTTAAACTGTTCACGCTCAATTTGGCCACAAAAAGACAGCGCACACGCGACATTGTAGACAGGGTTTAAAGCATCAAGTTGCTGCGCTTGCCACACATGTAGCTGCCGATGGCTTAGTGTTTGTAGTTCAACTTGTGATATATGCTGAGTCATTTATCAATCCTTTCTTAAAATGGTTAGCAAAGCGGCATTGGCCACTTATCGTTGTAATTATTATTTGGTGGAGTTGAGTTTATTTGTTGATTTTCAAACGAATGAAGTAGGTCAATTACGGTATGTCTTTGATTCTCAATATACATATGGTCACCGTTGAACTGGTGAAAACAATGTTTAACGCAAAATTGAGGCCATGAAGCAATGCTCCTATGTGGAACGACAGTGTCTTTATTGGCATGTAAGATATGCACGGGCATTGTTAATAACGCATCTTTTGTCGCAGTAGGCGGGAATTCTGCTAACTTAAAGTCGCTTCTGAATACGTCTGTAATGAGTTTTGCGACATCATCAGTTAACTTCCTATTAGGCAGTAAACCATGCTCAATTAAAGCGTGATAAAGTTCTGTGTCACAGAGCTGACTATAGTGCGTATGCGGCTTTTGTTGTGGGGCGCGACATGCAGAAAGAAACAAAGCTGACGGCAGTACTTTCTGCTTTTTAATTTGATCGCAGGTCAAGTAATACGCGATCATGGCACCAAGGCTGTGACCAAAGAACACTGACTTATTATTTTCATTTAGAACGACTTCGTGATTGAGATACTCCAATAGAGCAGGCCACTGATCCAATGGTACAGTACCTGCTTTTATTCCGCGTCCCGGTAAGTCCACTGCGTGAAGTGTCCAGTTATTAGGCAGCAATGTTTGCCATTGCCGATATAACACAGACGAACCACCAGCATGATGAAAACAATATAAGTCAACCTTGTTCACAGCTTCATCTCCAAGCAAGGTGTGAAGGCGATACATTGACCATTTAGCAGGGAATTAGTCGTTACAAAATCAGTGATATAGCGTGTTATTTCTTGGTAACTGCTGACTAATGGGCGTGCACCTAGCACCCCGCCTTTTAATTCACGTTTGCGCTTTTTGGCCTGCTTAGTATCTGCGGCCATCATAGGTAGAACGAAACTGTTTGCAGTAAACCCCGTGCCCTGATACTCGCGCGCTAACGTCATCATGAAGGCGTTTTGAGCATGATTGCAGACACTTGATGTTGCACTGTGTTGGTAATTCAAAGTGTCTGACTGCATGAGGAATACTAAGTTTCCACCGTAGACACGAAAGCCGTCAGCCAAGGCTTTCATAGCTTGAAAGCCTTGATTTAAATGCCGAGTAATAGCAAAACCAGCTGCTGTATCTGTTGTGACTGCGCGCTCATCAATATTATTTACGGCATGAATAACATGCAAAGGAGATTGCTCTGCACGTTGGTCAATAAAGTCACTTAATGCATTACTTAACTCAACTTGAACGGTGTCGTTAAATTTAAATTGTGGTAACTGGGTGAACTGGGCAGATAAATTATCTGCTGGGTTGATCAGTACCACGAGGTGTTGCTGCGCAATAAGTGTTTCAATTGCGTGCGCATCAAATTCATTGTTCGCATGAAAATACAAATATGTGTGAGAGGTCATACTGCAAGGCCTCCATCTAAACGCACAACGGCACCAGTTTGATAGTTTGAAGCAGAAGATGCTAGGTATAGTGTGGCATCGGATATTTCCTGTACACTTCCTACTCTGCCAAGTGCAGTATGCGATAGCACGGGTTCAATAATAGATTGAGGTATATGGTCAATCATATCGGTGTTAATAAAAGTGGGCGAGAGGGCATTACAGTAAATGCCATCTTTACCATATTGGCGGGCAACAGTCCGTGTTAACCCGATAATAGCGCCTTTGGAGCACGCATAATTGGCTTGACCTTCTCTGCCACTCACGCCACTTTGAGATACCATATTAATAATTTTGCCTTTTTGAGCTTTTTGCATATGCGGCAAAACTGCTTGTGTTAAATGCAATGTGCCCAAAAAATTAGTAGAGAGGACGTGGTCAAATTGTGCAAACGACATTGTTTGAAATAGGGCATCTTGTGCTACCCCTGCGTTATTGATTAAGACATCGATTTTTTGATGACGGGCAATAATTTCGGTAATAGCAGAGGTAATAAAAGCTTGATCTGTTACTGAACCTGAAAGTTGCGTGAAACGGTCACTTTCCAGGCCATCAATCGGGTCTGTAGAGCGACATATTCCGTAAACTTGAGCGCCTTCTTGTAAAAAAGAATGCGCAAGACCTTTACCTATACCGCGTGATACACCGGTTATTAAAACAATTTGCTGACTAAACACGTCTGTTTCCTTACTAATTTACGTAACTAATAACTAAATCGGCTTTTGCGACAAGTTCATCATCAACATAAGCCTGTGCTTTGAATTTGGCCATACTGCCAAATTCCGTCGTAAGATTTGACACTACTTTAATGATGTCTCCAGGGTGTACTGGCCGAGAGAATTTTGCTTTTTCAATACAAGAAAGCATGCCACCAGATTTACCCGTACCGCAGCACAACCCGCTGATCTGAGCCATTGTTTCAATGATCAGAACGCCAGGGAAAATAGGCTGATCAGGGAAGTGTCCTTCTAGGCCCGGCTCGTTGTGAGAGACAAACTTCAGTCCAACAATTTGTACTGAAGGCGTCAATTCAACAATTTTGTCGGCAAATTTGAATGGTGCCTTATGTGGTAAGTTATCTGTGATCATGCTTTTTCATCTCCCCAATCAAAGCAAAGGTAAACAATTATGAAGAACACGATGCTCGTGGCGGCTAAAATATATAGCTGCTTCGCAACACTTGCTAAATCTGCTCCTTCGTTTGCCACCAATCGCAGCGCATCTAAAAACGCCGTGGTTGGTAAATAAGACACAATTTCGCGAAGGAGGTCTGGGAAGTTAGCAGTATCAAAATAGATACCCGATAGAAACATTAAAGGGAAGTAGAGTAAGTTTGATATTCCAGAAGACACCTCAACTCGCTGACTTCTGGCACCAACCAGTACGCCCAACATACAAATACAGAATGAGCCAAGTGTCATTACAGCCACAATATTTATGATGCTGCCTTGTAACGAGTAATTGAATAATAAATTAAAGGCTACAAATAAGATTATCATCTGAAAAACAAGAAGAAATAGTCGAGCTAATACAATTCCAATGATATAGTCCCGGCGCTTAAATGGAGACAGACGCATACGCTTGAAAAAACCATTCTGTCTATCCGATACCAAGCTATTTGCAACAGATACTAAAGCGAGACCAAGAATTTGTAATACGATGATCCCAGGGATCAACCAATCCGTGTATCTGTAGCCTTTAATGCTGATCACTGAACTATGAACTTCTTGATCCTGTGCAGCTGCCTTTAAGTGCATAAGGTAATTGCGGGCTTTTAAGGTTTCGTCAGAATTGTGTGTCGAAAACATGGAATTTGGCGTGAGATAGACTTGAGGACGCAATTGGCTTTGTAGTGTGCGTAGCAAGTCACTTGGATGCTCAATAGGCTGCTCTACATCTGCATCAATAAATGTTTGTTCTAGTGCCTCTGATTCAGGTTGGTTGAGCGAAGTCACAGACACCAGCGGATCTTGGCGCATAGCTTTTAACCAAGCAGCATCAACTTTTGCTTCATGCATGACCACAACGTTAACTGGTGTCATATGCGAGCCACCAGAAAATGCCTGGATCAGTAAAAGTGCAATTAGAATTGGCAAACCAAAGGTCCAAAGCAGCACGGCTCTGTCTCTAAAGAACGGCCTTATATTGATTAGCATTAACTGCCAAAACGGATAGAGTTTAGCTGGAGTTGCGTTATGCATAACTTTCCCTTGAAATTGAAGATCCTGTTAACTTTAAAAATACGTCGTTGAGTGTGGCTTTTCGTGGTTCTTTAATAATGGGCGCTTCGAATGTACGATTGATAATGTCGTTAGGGCGACCAGCCTCGATAATTTTCCCTGAATTAATAATGGCTAAGTTGTCACATAGGAATTCCGCTTCATCCATATAGTGCGTTGTCATCAAAATGCAGGTACCAGATTCTTTTAAATCTTTGATGATATGCCAGAAGTCTTGTCGGCTAGTCGGATCAAGCCCAGTGGTCGGCTCATCAAGAAAAACCAATCGAGGTTGTCCAACAACCGCCATGGCTAAAAAGACGCGTTGTTTCTGACCACCACTTAACTCACTTAACCATGCATCTTTTTTCTCGAGCAAATTGAAACGCTCGAGTAATTCCAGTATGGGCGTATAGTTTTGATAGAAGCTTGCAAACAGTTCAACACACTCCTTAACTTTGAGTTTGTCGTACAGGTTGTTGTGTTGCATGACACCTCCCATCAGGCCACGCAATTGTGTTTCATGCTTTTGCCATGTGTAGCCAAATAAAGTGATTTCTCCAGAGGTCGGCTTACGCAAACCTTGAAGAATTTCTAAAGTGGTTGTTTTTCCGGCACCATTTGGGCCTAGTAAACCAAAACATTCGCCTTCTTGAACCGAAAATGAGACATCATCGACTGCTACTTTATTGGTCCGTGAATACACCTTTCGCAAAGATTTAACTTCTATGACGCTTGTCATGTGATTTCCTTATTTTTTTAGACTTTTTAAAATACAGGCGCTCAGTGCCCCAGTAAGATTGACGCTGACTACTAAGGCATATTGCGATTTATTCATTTGCAACGCTTGGTGAATTGAAGGGCCGATTGCACAGGTCACAGAAGCGGGTTTATTTTGTGTAATTCTCGCTTGTGGGAAGGCTTTATCTAAATAAGTAAGCAGTGGAGGTATGTGGCTATCGTCCAGTACGGTTAAGTAAATATCTTCAATCGTAACCCCTTGTGTTTGCAGTGTATTTAATTGAGTGAGGCAATGAACATCATTTTGGCTATCGGTAATATTCAAGCACTTTATGACTTCTGCAATAGGGTTATCGTTCGGTGTTAATTGTGTTTCGTTGGCAAGTACTAGGCTACAACTGTAGGCCCCTTGATTTAATGGCTCAATTGGTGCTGTTTCAAATGCTGTTTTGCTGATGGTATTAATATCTTCAGCGCTACAAACCACCCCGTATGCTTGCCTTCCTTCTCGCAAATGAGCGTAGGCAAGGTTGAGGGCTTGTAGGTGGTCATTACCTAGATCACTAATACAGGTCGCACTGCCTTTAAAGCCAAATGTAATAGCAAGTTGACCAAGAGTAGCGTTAACGACAGTATTAGGGAAAACGGTGCTTTTTAGTTCACTAATGCCCTGTGTGAATAAGGTATTTACATTTTTATCAAGCACATCCGCAGAACCTAAAGAACAAGCGAAATAAGCCCCAAAACTATCAAACTCAGACTCGGTAAATGTTCGATTACAGTCTTGTAGCGCATAGGCTGTTGCACCCAATGCAAACTGTGAAACAGTGGTCATGCGTCTTTGAAAAAGTTTAGGGAAGTGATCTTTCAGTACAAACGGGCTTGGCAAGGTAATTTCGGAGCTTTGACTCTGCAAGACAGTGGTGTCTGATAAATATGCACTGCCAAGAATAAACACACGATGTGTAGGCACAGGCAGTGACTGGACATTATTTTTACTGACAATGAGCGTTGTATTGTGACCACCAAATGCAGAGTTGGTGACAGCAAAGTGTGCGGTATTTTGCTGCTTCACATCATTTATAATAAGGTTGTAGCCTTGACAATCGGGCCTGATATTCTCCCCATTTAAGGTGGCTGGTAGGAAACCATTGTCTATAGCGACGGCTGAAGAAATAAACTCAATCGCGCCTGCAGCGCCTAAAGTATGCCCGAAATAAGACTTTGAACTTGAGATAGGGACACGTTGAGCGAGTTCTTGGCCAATTGCATTGGAAATACCGTTTAGCTCAGAGCCATCATTTGCTGGTGTGCCAGTACCGTGACTATTGATGTACTCAAGTTGCTCTGCCGTTATAGCTGAGTATTTTAATGCCTGCTTGAAAGAACGGGTTACGCCAGCACCTTCTGGGTTCGGAGCTGTTGCATGAAATCCATCTAGGCTTGAGCCTGTCGCCAAAATACGATATTTAATGTCAACATGTCGGTTATGTGCGTGTGTCGCAGATTCTAATACTATAAATCCGGCCCCCTCTCCCAAACTCAGACCCGTTTTATCATCATAAGGAGAGCACACATCATTACTTAGCGATTGTACAGAATGAAATCCTCCATATACTAGCTCTGCGAGTGCGTCTGTTCCCCCTGCAATGACAATGTCCACTTCGTCAGATTCAATTAACCGTTTGCCATGCGCGATAGCGCTGCTACTGGCGGTACATGCAGACGTAAATGTGATGGTTGGGCCCAGTATATTGAAGTGAGATCTCACTGATTCGGTAATATGGTGCGGCGGAAAAAACTGACAACGTTCAGGTTGGTGATTTCTAATACCATTTAAAAATGAATATTGGCCACAATTTGCATTACCAAGACACAATGCGACGCGGACATTCATTAACTGCTCACACGTCAAGTGTGCTTGCTCTAGGGCTTCTTCAATTGCCTGTATGGCAAAGTGCGTAGCTAAGTCTTGGTGCTCAAAATGATTGCCACTGATATTTTCTACCTGTTTAACGAGTGCCCCTTTGCGGTTTACCAATCCATCGGTTGAAAATCGTTCTATATCACCAACTCCGGACAGTCCTGCGACCATAGCTTGATGTAAAGATGAAGTACTTTCACCAATTGAACACAGTACACCGTACCCGGTAACTACTGCCGATTTATCTTGCTCAATCATGTATCATTTCCTTAAGCGCTGAAAGAGTGGTTTTGCCCATGTCATTAATGGGAAAGCTTTTTATAAAATTAATTTTAGGTATCGGGAGATCTACAAAGTGATGTTGAAAATCAGCAAAATCGGTTAATGACAGTTTGGGGCTTTCTACGAATGCAACGAGTTCACCACCTTTGATGTTGCGAGTATCTTCGATAAAGTAAACTTTGTTATTCAAATCACTAAACACATGACTTAGAACATCTTCTACCGCTTTGATTGAGACGCGTTTACCAGCGTATTTAAATATTTTGTCTAACCGACCAAGGTGTTCGAAGGTATTCTCATCAATGAAGTTGAGTTTATCTTGCAATGAAAACGTCGTTAGTCCAGACGCGAGAAAGGGAGACGTTATTTGATACTGTCCATTATCTGCTAGTTTGAAGTTGACGACGTTAAAACGCGTAAAATAGCGAGAGGTCGTTTTAAGCGTTCGGTATCCAAGCGCACCTGTCTCGGTGCTTCCAAGTACTTCAATTGCGGGACATATAAGTTGTTTTTCTTTTTGTATTTCTTCAAGTTTTGCCGTTCTTTGTGCACCAAATGCGGCACCTGAACTGACGAGCAACTTGGTTTTTGAGCATAGTTGTTCAGCAGCAAAGTCCCATAATGTAGGCGTGACAATACAGGCATTATTTTGCTGCTTAACAGGGCACAATTGTGGTGTATTACTGTGCTGATAATGAACGGGTATGTTAAGTTTTAATGGGAGCGCAAAGCCCCATACAAAGCCATACATATGGCGAAGGTCGACACAAGCCGTTATGTAGTCAACATCAGAAAAATCAAAGCTCTGAGTAAAAGTATCCGCTTCATTCAAGAGTGCTCTTATGGATTTAAACCATTGCTGTGGTGTTCCTGTACTGCCAGATGTTTCGAAACCAATGTTATTGTCGATTAACTCCATTTGCAGAAATGGCAATAATTGATGCCTGTTGTGGTTTATATTAGAGGGGTTTTTGGGTAACTGTTGCCATGAAAAGGCGTTATTTGGCGCATGTTTCGCGGCGCTCAATATAGGTGTATAACCAAGAGACAGCAGTACACAGACTGTTTTTATAATATCCAAAGGTGATGAGTCTTTAACGTACACGTGTCCAGACTCATTATTTGGTTTAATATCTATATTGGAATATGCAGCCAAGGCGATTAAATCTAATACACTCCCTTCAGACAGAGGTGTATTTTGGTTATCGTAAAAGTAACCTGTTTGCACTGGTAACGCTTGATGTTTTGCTGAATCAATAATGGCAGTCGCAAGCTGTTCAAGAGAAGGAAAACTTGGTTCAGATATTACTGATAGCGCAAAGGTTTTTTTGCACTGTGCATAAAGTTGCATTAGGTCTACAGAGTCTAGAAATACCGGGGTTTCTAATAAACTCTGAGAAATACTCAAATTTGCTGCTTGTTCTGGCAATACTTCTAAATCAGAAACAAGCATCACTTTGAGCTGCGTGATAATAGTATCGACTGACTGCATGGGATCCTTCCAGCTAGATAATAGGGTAAGGGCAATTATTGCCCTTGTGTTTGCTCGTAGATAAATTGACTTAATGAATTGATATTTTTCATCTTGTCTTGGATAACCGTTTCAGGAAAATCCTTAAACTTAAAATTGTATTTTTTCTCTACTGAGACCACTAAATCTAAAACTTCGATGCTATCAAGGTCTAATCCGTCACCTACCAATTGCGCATTGCTATCGATTTCTTCAACACTGTCGACAACCTCAAGGCTGTCGACAATAATATCTTGTTTCAGGAAGGTGCTGATTGATTCTAAAGTACTCATTTTTATCATCCTTTTCTGTTTAGAGTGGTTATTTACCAAATAATGCGTCGACCATTTTCACAATTTCACGGTCCATTGGGCGGTCTTCAATGACTGGCTCAAAGTTACTGCTTAGTAGGTCAAAGAATTCTTTTGATAAAGGGTTGAGATCCTGCGCTTTTTTATCTGCACCATGAACATAATAGGCTTGTCTAACGGCCATTGCCTGAATTGCAATAACAGGTTTGATAAGTTCAACAATGCGTTTTAAATCACGTGCTGCGATAGTTCCCATACTGACAATATCTTGATTAAGCGCTTCGGTTGTACGAGAAAATACAGAGGCAGGATTTGCTTGCTTTAATGCTTCGGCAACCAGTGCAGATGCAGAAATTTGCATCGCTTTGAAACCATGGTGGATCCACGCTTTATCGCCAAGATCTTCCGTCGCGACTAAGTTATTAGCGATGCCGCCATTGAGTCGATCATCGACTAAAATACCCAGCTCTCTTTCAAGCAGCGCGCCCATATTTGCGACCAAGGGCTTTAAAGCATCACAAACAGACGCAACATGCCCGCCGTAGAAATGACCTGCATTTAAAATAAGGTCTTGTTCATTGTCAAATAATGGGTTGTCGTTTACCGAGTTTATCTCGGTTGTCATGATTTTCTCAGCCCAAATTGTTGCATCGACAAGTGGACCTAGCACTTGTGGAGAGCAGCGAATAGAGTAACTATCTTGTAGTCTGAAAGATTCTTTCTTACCATGCTCAATATTGTCATCTGTGCGGTTACGACGACCAAGACGTTGTTCAGGATCTTTTAACCTTTCTAAAATTTTAGCGGCGACACGTTGTTGCCCTTCATGTGGTTTTAATTCATGAACGCGTTTGTGAAATGGTGATGTGCGACCTTCAATCAGCTCAACAAATAAGGCAATAAGTTTGCAGCTAAAATCAACCGCTTGATTGATTTCTTTAATTGCATTAACAGCAACACCAGACATGACCGATGTACCGTTCATTATTGCTAAACCTTCTTTAGGCTTTAATTTATATGGGGCAATGTTAAGTTCAGCTAATACCTCAGCAGTTGGTCGAATTTGGCCTTTATAATACACATTTCTTTTACCGCCAAGTGCTGCGCCAATATATGAAAGTGGTGTTAAGTCGCCACTTGCTCCAACTGAGCCCATTGAAGGTATTGCTGGAATAATGCGGTGGTTTAAAAACGTTTCCATTTGTTCAAGTAGTTGCCAACTTACACCAGAATAGCCTTTTGCATTACAATTCATGCGAATAAGTAATGTTGCGGCACAGTCTTCTTCAGACAAATACTCACCGACACCACAGCCGTGATATGCAATTAAGTTTTGTTGCAAGTCTTCTGATAAACTGGGGGAAATTCGATTACTCGCAGAGTTACCAAATCCTGTTGTAACACCATAAATGTCTTCTTTGTTTTCTAGCTTGTTATCTAAATATTGTCTATTACTCAGTATTTTATCTTTCAGCTCAGCGCTATCTAATTTGATAATTGATAGTGGCTTTGATGCGTATTGTTGAACTGCTTCTAGTGATAAAGTTTGTTGTGAAATAAACACTATATTGCCTAACTGCTCTTCAACTTTGATTTCATCATTAATGATGTGACTCTGATCCATGATTGTCCTTGTAAGTGTCAAGTGTGTGCAATGAGAAATAGCAAAACACGTCCATTTATATAATGAATGGCATCGTGTTTTTTATAGCTAGATCAAACCTGCTTTGTATTATTTATTAATGAATATATTAATACTTTTTATTTAATTGGTTTCCAATAATGAAACGTTAAGTAAGGGGTTAGATAATCTATACTACGTTTTATAAACCCCAAGTTTCGAAAGCGGAACAAGGTTAAGTCCATGTTTAAATTATGTCAATGGCAAAAAAATACTAAATTTATAGCCGTTGTTAAATGAGGGATTAGAGTATGTAGGATATATGAAATTTTTAATTTAAATGATTTTAACTTGTTGATTTTTAGTTGTTTTATTTTTATCTTTGAACGTTGTATGTCATACTGGGAATGAATAATTCAATAAATTGAAATAATTAAATTAATGATAATTTTTGTGAATGCCCGTTTGTTGTATAATGAATCCGTTTTTTTGTTTTTTATATTTATAACTCGCTCCCTTTATGGGTATATATGATTAGAATTAATATTCTAATCATATATTTTTAGAGTTTTTATACTATGGCTATTCTTCTAATATTATTTCTTCAATATCTTTATTGTTGATTACTAATGTATAAGATTGGTCTAAAGAAATAGCACAAAGGTCTAATGGTTTCTCATTTATTATTATGTCTGAATTACAGTCGTCGACGTAATACCAACTTGTTACTTCACCTTTATTGGTATTTATAGCCTCATCATTGATGGTGATAGTCAGCGTTTCATTGGACAGTATGCGAATGGCAAAGAAATCGGCTTTATTTTGTTTTTGCTTTTCGAGTAACTTGATTTGAATTTTTTCGGCGTCATCTTGCCAAGCAATAACATGATAGTTTTGTTTATTGTTAACTTTAAGCTTTTCTTGCCTAAGCATGCCTAATTTATTTACAGACTTGGCGTAGAAGCTTATACGGCGGTTTGTGTTGTGTTCATGACGTATTCTTGCCGGTGTTGAATCTCGTGCGAGTGTCGCAACATGATACTTGTCGTTACTCACATCTCGCTCATCTCCATCTAGCTCTGTATTGGCCATGTGAAACGCGACTTCATATTGCGTGGCATTAACGTAGTTATAATCATTCTTGTAGGTATCAGAGCCGAAATTAGCCGTTTCAATATCTTCTGACGAGCAAGCAACGAGTAGACTAGATAAGATGGGTATGTATAGCTTTAGTGCTTTCATAGTATTTATATCCTTTAAATTTTGAGAGTGAGTATTTATACCGTTAACGGGTACTTGTTGAAGTGTTAAGTTATTGTAATGGGTTAGGGTCGTATTATAAAAAATGAAGTTGTATTAAATTGTATTTTTTTATAACGAGTTTTTACATTTATCAAACAACTTGTATGACTAGATACTTAGTACTTTGATTTAGTTACAAGTATTGGATTTGTGAGGGGTAATTCAGAATGGGGCAGACTGAACGTTTAGGTGAGTCGTTATGCTTGATATGATCAAAAAAGGGCCAACTCATTGGCCCTAATATAGTTCTACCGCGTCACTCGTTAGTATTGACCGAGTAAAGTCAAGTTCGAAAATGCAGAGTAACCCCTTAGCATAATGTGGTAAGTACCACCTTGGCCTGAATTAAGGCTACAATTTTCAGTATTTCCGTTTGCATAAGGGCGACAATCGTAACTGCTTGTGGTCGGTTTAGAGCCTTTCCGAACATATAGATCGGCATCACCTGAACCGCCAGATGTGCTGACATTTAACGTGACGTTTGCAGGTACGTCGATGGTGTAAAAAATCTCTTGATTTTGACTACCAGAAATATTGTTGATTGGTGTGCCATTGTCAAGACAGTTACTACCACATCCACCTTGTGTATCAAATGAAGCAGTTAAAGAAGCATTTGCATATTGGCTATATCCGTTAAGTAAAATATACCAGTCGCCAGCTGAAGGGTCTGTAAAGCTACAGCTCTCGCTATTGCCGTTCTTATAAGGTCGACAATTGTAGCTTGTTAGGGTTGGCTCTTGGCCTACTTGTGTGTATAGATCAGCATCGCCTGTGCCACCCGCTAGATTAATAGATAAAGAGCTGCTTCCTTGAGGGACTGCTATTTTATAGAGCGTTTGAGAGCCATTGGCACCACTGGCAGAAACAGATTGTCCATTATTAAGTTCAATGACCACTGGCGGTGGAGGAGGTGGTGTAGAACCCGCCAATGTATACAACAATTCATTTGGCGAGCCAGACTTGGCATCAGATACTTTATTTTTAGAGCTTCTTTGGCCCAGTAGACTGTCAATTTGCGATGGCGTTAAACTCGGGTTTTGGTCTAAGTATAATGCAACAGCGCCAGCAACATGGGGTGATGCCATAGAGGTGCCACTGATTGTATTCGTTGCGGAGTTAGAGTTATACCATGCAGACTTAATGCTTGAACCTGGTGCGTAAATATCGAGGCAGTTACCGTAGTTTGAAAAACTAGAACGGCTATCGCTGCTGGTTGTTGAACCGACCGTGATTGCGTTGGCAGCGCGAGCTGGGGAGTAATTACAAGCACTGCTATTGTCATTTCCGGCCGCAACAACAAAGCTGATACCTGCTGCTACGGCATTGTTAACTGCATCATCTGTTGCTTGAGATGCGCCGCCTCCTAGACTCATGTTGGCAACAGAAGGCCCTGATGCATTATTTTTAACCCAGTTGATACCTGCGATAACACCAGAGTTAGTTCCTGAGCCATTACATCCAAGAACTCGTACACCGACAACATTGACATTTTTTGCAACGCCGTAGCTACTGCCACCCACTGTACCCGCGACATGCGTACCGTGGCCGTTACAATCTGTTGCATTTGAGTCGTTATCAACAAAGTCATAACCATGACTTGCTCTATTGCCAAACTCGTTATGACTGATAAGGACACCAGTGTCAATTACATACGCAGTGACACCTGAGCCATCATAGTCGTAATGATAATTAGAGTTAAGCGGTAGATCAGTTTGGTCAACTCGGTCTAAACCCCAGATTGCGTTGCCTTGATCCGCTTTAGCTGAGACTAAAGGTGTGATGGATACAATTTGATCTTGCTCAACATATTTAACGCTCGGATCATTAAGTAAGGTATGAATTTGCTTAACGGATGCGTCAACCAAAACGCCATTTAGCGCAGTACCAAACTTTTTCTCAACCGTGACATTGTATTTGCTGTTAAGCATATTCACTTGTTGATCTATGTAGGTCGCAATGGCTTTTTCATCGAGGTTGTTAATTATTTTTGGTGTATCGAATACAACGATATATTTGCCTTCAATTGCTTTCTTTGGGTCTACATCAACCATTTCAGCAGCGAAACACTGGCTAGATAAACCAGTGAGTACAGCAAGTGTAAGTGAACTTAATTTACGCATTGTGTTTCCTTTACATGTTGTTGTGGTTAAAAAACACACAAATTATTATCATTGTTCACAAATAAAACAAACATTTTTTTTACTTAGCTGTAACTTTATGTGCGATTTTTGTATTGTTTTGTTTACGGTTTTGATATTTTGCAGTGAGTTCGGTGGATGCATCACTGGGTTTTCATGTGTGTTACAGACGCAATAAATAGCAAATTAAAGGTTGAATATAATGCGCAACTTCCTTAATATTACTTAAGGTAATTACATATATTATTTAGTTATAACCGCTATATTCTATATAATTAGTTCTCAATATTGAGGTCAGTTCATGCGTAACCCTGAAGTACTAAAACAAATCTACTTAGATGCAAATGCGACTACACCTGTGCTTCCAAGTGCAGCGGCAGCGGCAATGAAGACGATGGAAACAATGTTTGGTAACCCAAGTAGTAGCCATGTTTGTGGTTTGCAGGCAAAAGAGATTATGGTTCAGTCAAGACGCAAAGCAGTTGAGGTGTTAGGTGCTGGAGCTGGCCAGGTTATTTTTACCAGTGGTGCGACAGAAGGTATTCAAACGGGTATTTTATCTGCTTTGTATGCAGCAAAATCTCAAATAAAAGTGGGTGAGCAATATTCTATTTTATATGGCGCCACCGAACACAAGGCTGTACCGGAGTCATTAAAACATTGGAACCGAATTTTAGAGATTGACGCTAAAATTGTGGCGATACCTGTTGATGAGCGAGGTACGCTTGATATGGCATTTATTGCTCGAGAAGTGCCTAATGCGCTAATGATTTGTACTATGGCAGTCAATAACGAAACTGGTGTATATCAAGACTTGCTGTTACTTGAAAAAACGATTCGTACCTCTAACCCTAATGTTTATTGGATGGTTGATTGTGTTCAAGCATTGGGGAAAACTAAAATGGACCTGGCGAATATCAGCATTGATTATGCACCATTTAGTGGTCATAAGCTTTACGGGCCTAAGGGGATCGGGTTTGTTTATATACGAGAAGGTGCGCCTTTTACCCCCTTTATAGCGGGGGGGGGTCAAGAGAGTGGATTGCGTTCAGGCACTGAAAACCTGCCAGGTTTAGCTGCATTAAGTGTTATTTTTGACGAAATATTGGGTCTGGGTGAAAAGCAATTTTCCCCTACCTCAGTGCTCAAACAGTTTCGTGCTCAGTTGGCTCTATCGCTTAAACATGCTTTCCCTACAGTGGTATTTAATCACAGTTTTGATAACAGCGTGCCAACTACGCTGAATTTTTCTATCCCAGGGTTCACTTCTAAAGAGATCATGGACTTGTTTGATGCGGCAAATATACGTGTAAGTTCCGGTTCCGCATGTAGCTCGAAAGTCACTCGTAGTTTTGTATTAGATGCTATGGGTTTAGCACAGTGGCAAAGCGAATCGGCAATCCGTATGTCATTTGGTCCTGCAATGACACAGCACCAAATCGATGCGGCTTGTGAAAGAATTCAACATTGTGCCCAAGCGCTAGGCCACAGCTGTTTATTGCGTGCCGATGGCGCTATTGACGAACGTGAAGAGTTAGAAGGCTTATTACAACTAAAAGTGGGTGGAAGTTGCACATGGCTATATGCAGATAAACGCACTCATAGCGCAGTGGTTATTGATCCCCTCCCAGAATTAAGCAACCGTTTACTGACTATTTTACAGTGTCAAAAGTTGTCGCTTATAGCGGCGATTGATACCCATGGACACGCAGATCATATATCAGGTCGTGTTGCTTTGGCGCAAACGCATTTAGCAGATCAAGAATGTGATGAATTAGGGTGGCCATTAAACAGCGCGAGTAATACATTTGAGGGTCAGTCTTTTAACTATATTGAGTTTGGCGAACACTGTTTAGTGCATGTTGCTACGCCAGGGCATACAAGTGATAGTATCTCGTTATTGTTATGTGATAAAAGCGAATTCTTTAAAGGAAACTTGGTCCCACGCTTTACATTTTGTGGTGACTTAGTTTTGATGGGGAGTGTTGGTAGAACGAATTTTGAATCTAGCAACGCGTCGGCGATGTATGACAGTTTAAGGTCTTTAGCTAAGTTAACGGCTAAGCAAGGGCTATTATGTCCAAGTCATGATTATCATAATGAGTTTGTAACCACCTTTGATGTAGAGCTTAATCGCAATGCCCTGCTGCAAAGTGTGATTGACGCGCAAATTTCAGCAGATGAGTTTATTAGTGCAAAGACTGCGTTAGATAAGCACATTGATGATGAGCAGGGCAGTGAAATTATGTGTGGGGCGTTTATAGAGCCATGCTCTCGCGTTAAGGTGAGCGAGTACGATAGTGATTCTCTTGCGGTCAGAATGCAAAGTCACCACAATATTAAACTGATTGATATTCGTGAACCACATGAGTATGCATTAAGTCACGACCAATCATTTAATAATAACGTGCCATTGACGCGGTTAGCGAATTTTATTGCACAACAAAGTTACAAAAAGGGCGAGGAAATTATTTTGGTTTGCCGCAGTGGTAGCCGTTCACAGGTGGCGGCGAATGCATTGACTAGGTTGGGCTTTGAGCATGTAGGTCATTTAAAGGGCGGCTACGCACTAAGTCATTAATGACCTCAATAAGGGTCGTTAAAGCCACTGTGGATGTGGCTTTAACTCTGCAAACTGAGTATATGACTATACTCAGTTTGTCATGTCATTCTCTATGCTATTTTCTGGTTTAGCCAGCAAGTCATTCCAATTTATAGGGCTTAATTCAAATACTTGATCTGATGAGGTATCGTGTGTGTTACAGACGTTATCTTGTCCGATTACCCGCACTGGTAATTGTTCACTATATGACCTCATGAGTAAGTCATACTGTTGTTGAAATACAGGGGACTTGAGATCTAATTCCCAAACTATGCTGGCACCCTTGGCCACACATTTTGCGAAAGTTGAATGGGTGCTATGGGCATTTAAACGAAAATAAATAATGTGATCATTATTTAACTTATCAGAGCGTATGTTCATTTCGCTGACTGTGCCAGTTAAATCATTCGTCGCTGTGGCAGCAAAGGTTGTTAGTGTCATCAAAGATAGAAATAATGCTTTAAGCTTCATTGTAATTCCTTGTTGATATTGTTATTTTTTATCCATACGGCAATAGTATACCTAATTTATATCTAATTTATACCTTAAAAAGAAACTGAGGCGTGATGCCTCGTATGGTATAGATGAACTCGGACGCCCTTACTTTCTCAGGTACCACTTCATCATTTACACCACGAAAGTAAAGGAGAATAAAGTCTATTCTCGCTGAGAAGCGATAGCGCGCGTTTCACATAATTTTCACGAAGGCTATGCCATCATTTTTCGCCAGCACTTAGCATTAATGCACAAGGACATATTACATTGGCCAATTCATTAAAAATCTTGATAGTTGAAGACCATAGCGATATTAGTCATAACATTGCCGATTATTTTCAGTTGCATGGTGCAGTGACTGACTTTGCCATTAATGGTGAACAAGCAATTGAGCTGGCACTTGGTGAATATTATGACTGTATCGTGTTAGATATTATGCTGCCAAAAAGTAATGGGTTAGAGGTCTGCTCTGCTATAAGGGCAAACGCGACACGACATATACCGATCATTATGCTGACGGCCAGAGACACGCTCGAAGATAAGTTGATTGGCTTTAATATGGGCGCTGATGATTATTTAACAAAACCTTTTGCGTTAGAAGAGTTATGGGCGCGTTGTAACGCACTATCACAACGTCATTTATTAAATTGTACACATACATTACAAGTTGGCCCAGTGTCTTTAAATAAGCAAACTCAACAGGTTGTCCGTGATGGGCAAGCTATTATGTTGCAACCGATACCACTACAAATTTTGACAATTTTATTAGAAGCATACCCTCGGGCAGTGAGTCGCAGTGAGTTATGCGATAAAATTTGGGGGGATGAACATACTGATTCAGATGCGTTGCGATCGCATGTTTATCAATTACGCAAAGTACTAGATAGGCCATTTGATAAACCTGTAATAAAAACGCTCCATGGTGTTGGATTTGCGTTAGATAGTTTATAACGAAGCTGATATGGGTGATTAAAGAATGAAAACGGATCAACTGAGAAACCGGGTAATAGGGTACTTCGTTTGTACTACCGTCGTAATTAGTATTTTGTATAGCATAACGAGTTTTCTATTTGCATATAATGTAGAGGACAACTTTTTCTATGCGCTATTGAAAGATGAACAGGTGGTAGTGGAAAAGCAGCTAGCTCAAGGGAACTTACCCGTTCCGAGACTTGAGTTTATTAGGTTTTACCCTAACGAGGATACGTTGCCCCGCACCGTCCGTCTATCTTGGTTAAATGACCCAACAAGTGTAGAAGTGTCTGATAGTAACGGGTTACATTATCATTTTTTATCTTTGACCCCTGGGTTTTTGGTGGCTGAAGTCAGTGATCATTTGATTGTTAGAAAGTTCAGAGAAGGTATGTTGTATTTTTTATTCGTTATGTTGGCGATTGCAATATCAATTGCGGTTGTTATGGCGCTAGCATCATACAGTGTGGCTAAAAGGTTACTCAAGCCACTTGATAGCTTAATGGCAATAATTGAAACTGCGCCAGTTGAGAGGCTTCCTTCAGGTTTTGCTCATAAGTTTAAAAATGATGAAATCGGCACTTTTGCAATGACATTGGAAGCTGCGTTGAAGCGAATTCGCTCATTTGTTACCCGTGAGCAAAACTTTACCAGAGACGTGTCGCATGAGTTACGCACTCCAGTAACGATTAGCCAAGGTGCGATTACCTTGCTTAAGCAAACAAATTTAGATGAGCAGCAGTTAAAGTTGATGTGTCGTATAGAAAATGCACAACATCAAATAGAGCAAAGTTTGCAAGCACTGCTTGCGTTGGCAAGAGAAGATCATGAAAGCAAAGGGACGAGTAAATTATTAAAGCTAGTAGAGCAAAGTATTTTACAACAATATCAATACTTGAAGAACCCAGAAATTGATATCGATGTGGTAATCAATAGAGAATGTGAAGTACCTATAGAGCCAATGAGCTTGTTGATTTTACTGAATAATTTAATCGGAAATGCATTCAAGTACACAGAACAAGGTTGCGTTAGTATCCGCTATTGTGCGCCAGTATTAACCATTACCGATACTGGTAAAGGAATAAGTTCAGAGTTACATCCTCATGTACTTGAGGCTGGCACTAAAGGGAGTGATAGTGAAGGGCTAGGACGAGGACTAAATATTGTTAAAAGGCTCTGTGAACAACTTGATATTGGCTTTGTGCTAGATTCAACCAGAGGTGGCACTCAGATCAGTTTAACGTTTTAACACCGAACTCCCGTTATTAGGTAACCTCAGCTCTGGATAAGCGAATTTGCCCAATAAAGCTATTTTTCTCACTCTCGGCGTTGCTTTCATTTGTAATAGCCCGCTATTACTGCATAAAAGCGCCTTGATATTGAACAAAATAGCATCATTGGATTGTACGTAAGTTTGTTTTCAAAACATTTTCTATTCCAAAACCCTTATCCAAACCTGAGGTTAGGTATGTTTTATTGTGTTGCACTGTATTTTAGCCCATGATTAAATTTATAGTGCTTCTTAGTAATGGAGAGTGTGATGGTCTCGGTTAAATATACTCACTCTATAACGCTTACTCAATCAATTGATATACCGTGTGTAAGACGCTGCTGTTTGGATAATAACGATGTATGTATTGGCTGTTATAGAACACTCCAAGAAATTTTAGACTGGCATGAATTGTCGACGGAACAAAAGCACTCGGTAATACAACAGTGCAACCAGCGAAAGTTGAGCCGTGAGCGCTAGAGTTGGCTATGCTATTTTTCAGCAGAGCATTTTACTAGGCATACTGTGGAATAAAACCTATCAAGTACGCGTTGGGCATCGATATATGCCGCAATAGCTCATCGCTAATTTTTTGCGATTGTTGATTGTACAGCGCTTACAATGTGAACTTAGAAAGCAGTGATTCTTGTTCGTGCGCATGGCCTGCTAATTTCCCACTCGCCGAAAATTGCTTATCAGCAAAGCTTCCGACTTCTACACTAATGTCATTGATATAACTGGTATTCTTATTGATCTCTTCAATAACGACACTTTGTTCTTCTATCGCAGTGGCAATTTGAATATTGCGATCCATAATCTCTTTAACAGATTCAGAAATGTCGCTGAGCATCACGGTGGCCTGCTCTGTTTGTTCGACGCACGACTGTGTTTTCTCTCGACTTGAGCCCATTGCGCTTTGTACTTGGTTTGAAGAAACCTGTATTTGACCAATCATGGATTTTATTTCAGTGGTTGACTCTTGTGTTTTAGACGCAAGCGAGCGAACCTCATCAGCCACGACTGCAAACCCTCGCCCTTGTTCACCAGCGCGTGCCGCTTCTATTGCTGCATTAAGGGCAAGTAAGTTAGTTTGTTCGGCAATGCCATTTATCACTGATAAAATGTTCTCAATGCTTTTACTATACTCGGCTAATTGCGTGCTTAATTCATGTGACTTAGATATTTCGTCAGATAAATCCGTGATATGGGAGCGAGCCAAACTGAATACCTCTTGTCCTTGCTCGGTTTTTTCATTCACTTGAGTGATAGAGGTTGCAGCTTGCTGTGCACTACTTGCAATTTCCGACGACGTGGTACTCATTTGATGCATCGCAGTTGCTAAGCTTTCAATTAAGCTTACCTGCTGATCCAATCGTTGTGTTGACTGAGTCGACAACTCTCGGGCTTCATCACTACTATTAACAACAAGATCGGCGCGCTCTTTAACGCTTTTTACTAACAGCTGTAGTGATTCCAAAAAGCGGTTAAATTGTCGAGCAACCGTTCCACATTCATCTTTGTTTATGATCTCTAATCGTCTGGTTAAATCCCCTCCACCACTGGCCATTGTTGTAATGGTTTGCTCTAAATCTCGTAGTGGCTGAAGCAGCTTAATCGCTAAACTTCTCATGATGACTGATCCGAACAAAATAGCCAGGATAGCGATCACAAGTGAGTTCACCGTGATATCAGTTAATGTACTATAAACTAAGCCTTTGTCCATGAGCACTGCCAGGTACCAGTCAGTCCCAAACTCATTTTTCAGCTGGTGTAAATAAAATATTTTTTGACCATCTCTGGTTGCTATTTCAATGAGTTGATCAGATTGGTTGGTATTTAAACCAGGGTACAAGCTATTGACGTTTTTACCATTATAATCGCTTTCTTGGTGAGAAATAATGACCCCACTTTGGTCAACGAGAAAGGCGTATCCGGTATTATCAAAGTTCACTGCGTTCACTGTTTTAGCGATGGTATCTAGGCTTAAATCTCCCCCAATAACACCGGCAAAGCCATTCGCGGTGTTTATCGGAGACACAACAGACAGTAACAAGTCACCTGTGGCAGCGTCGGTATATGGGCTAGTAAAAACCGTACTTTGTTTTGATCGCGCGAGCTGGTACCAAGGTCGTTGTTTAAAATCCACATTCGGAGGGTTTCGTCTATTTGGGTCATTAGAGCGTAAGCCGGTCTCTGTTTCTAGTGTCCCAAAACTGAGTAAAAATGCGGTACGAAAGTACGGAGTGTCCAGTACTCGTTGAAATTCACTTGGGCTAAAATCTTGCTCTAACTGACTTTTTACAACTTCTATTTGATGTGCTTTGGATGCCAGCCAGTTGTCGATACTGATGGAAAGTAAGGCGGCATTATCCGTCACATATGCGCGTGTCTTATTTTTCATCGAGTCATTGACGAACCAGTATGTCGATAATGTTGTAACGCAAATGATAGTCAGAATAACGAGCGCTGAGGCGACGGAAAACTTAGTACGGATTTTCATTATAATTTCTACCGCTGATTAAAAAACACTCATGTATGCAAAGTGTTGACTATAATTCGATTATTCGCAACCCTTAAATGTGAACAAAATGGAAAATGTAACTTACTCAAATATCGGGATGTTTTGTGTATTGATCAGTTGCGCAACGATACCTGCATATGCAGCACAAAGACCGGTAACAATGGCTGATATTCAAGCACTTGAAGCACAGCTTGCCGAACTAAAAGCTCGCCTAATAGCACAAAGTTCTGACTCTCAGTCAATTCAAGCGGTGAAAAGGCCAAAAGCAAAAGACAAAACGAGAGCGGTATCGGCGTTACATTCGACAACACAAGTAGAGCCTAAGCGTGAGAAAGAGGTACGAGTATACGCAACGGTAAGGCCAACATTTGGGTTAATTGATGAGCAAGATGAAAGTAATTTAGATGTGCGAGATGCGTTATCTCATGCCGGTATTAAGGCGGTTCATGAGTTTCAACCCGGTTGGCGTGCTGAATTGCACGGTGAATGGAGCATTGATTTGGCGAATGAAGGCAACTTTGGTCGCTCTAGACGCGCTTATACTGCTTTATCTACGCCTTATGGGCGTTTTGGTATTGGCAAACAAAGACCCGCTCAGTACTTATTTATAGCTGAGTATGTGGATATTTTTAACCATGGTGCGAGCCCTTTTGCCTATGACCCAGAAAGTATTTTCTTCGTCGATAATTTGGTGACGTACCGTTATGAAACGGGTCCTGTTACGTTTATTGCCGTGGGGCAATTTGACGGTAAGGAGGGGGATAACCAAGCTGACTTAATTAATATCGGTTTGAGCTACGATAAAAATGGCATTCATGCTGCTGTAACATATCAACATAATACTGCCTATGAGCAAGAGCAAAAACTGGGAGACAGCACGTTGTGGTCAGGGGCATTGGCTTACCAGTTCACCGATGATTTTTATGCAGCGCTTGCTTATCAAGCGAAGGAGTATGATTATTATACGGGAAACCGAGATGGGCATACTTTTGACATGTCGATGGCTTATCAGCTTACTAAACATTATAAGCTTAAAGCAGGCTTTTTTGATTTTGATGATGGGCATATAAGCCTAGACCCAAATAACCAGAGCTTTGACGGATACAATCTAACGTTAGAATGGCTGCCTGTTGATTCGCTGCGCTTACATTTGGAGTACCTAACGAAATCGTTTGATAATAAAAATGAATTTGACTCGATTTCTGTTGGTTTTAGATATGATTTCAGTACAAAGTGGCAGTATGAATAATGGGATATAAAGTACTTTTAGTGATTTATTGTGTGGCCGTATTAGTGAGTTCAACGCTATTGGCACAAACAACATTAGAATCTAAAGTGCAAAAAGTAACTATTTTAGTGGATGATAGTTACCCTCCATATACCTATGAAAGTAATGGCTACTTGTATGGGATTTATGTTGATTTAGTGCGCCAAGCTGCACGTTTACTAAAAGATGAATACGAGATAGAGTTACAACCTGTGCCTTGGAAGCGGGGTGTTGCCGCGCTGGAGCAAGGGGCTGCATTTGCGTTGATGCCCCCGTATATTCATATGAAAAAAAGGCCTTTTATTTGGCCTTATTCCATCGCATTACAAGAAGAAGCGGTGGTTGCTTTTTGTAATCAAGGTAAGACCCTTGTCAATGTGTTATCACGGCCTGATTCAGCTGAGCCAATTAATGTTGGGCTTAACGCTGGTTTTATGATTTTAGACGCTGCCCTAATGGAGGCGCAAAAGCGTGGCAAGATCAAGGTATGGGAAAATAGGAATATACGTTCAAATATAATGAAGATGCGTAAACAGCGTATCGATTGTTATATCAATGATAGGTTATCTACGCTCATTGGTTTGAATAATATCAGGCATTCAGATCCGAGTATTCGACTAGAACAGTTTATTGAAGACAAAGTGATATTACGGCGTACAGCACATATTGGTTACTTAAGGGAGAAAAGTAAAAAATACCCATTTAAATATGATTTCATCAATAAAATGGATGATGCGCTAAAAATAGTATTAGAACGCCAAGAAGATGGTGTTAAGCTCCAATAAGCCGATTTGTATTATTCTAATGGTACGATTTACATAAACAATGAAGCTTGCACGTTGCGTCACCATGTGTTGTAAAGGCTAAAATGTTTGGCTACAAAACTAGTAGCCGAACTTTTGTTGTATTTTACCTAATGCACGTTTGAACCAAGGTAAATTATCAGCGTTGTTTGATGTAGGCTCACTAGTAACATGTGAAGATGTTGCTTCAGGCGTATGGTTCGGTTTGTCACTGTTTGCTTGTTGATTTACCGACTCTAATGGTAATTGCCATTGATAGCCTTTGCGAGAAAAAGTCTTTACTGCGTCATCCCCAAACAGGGCTCTGAGGTGTCCAATACTTTGGAATACCATTTGATCAGAGACGGTTTTCTCTGGCCACACCTTTTTTAGTAATTCGGCTTTACTGTGCACTTTGTCTGTATCGAGTAGTAATATCGCGAGCATTTGCGCATGCTTTTCTTTAATGGAAAACTTTTTACCAGCATTAAAAAGCGTGAGCGTATCGCAATCAAACTCAAAATCATTAAATCTGAATTTCATGATATTTTTCATACCCCAATTGGGACGTACCTGTTTTTATTTTTTTGCAAGCATAACATATTCATTACAAAATCGGGATGTAATCGTTAAAAGTTATTTATATAACTGAAGATAAATCATATTAAGTGCATTGAATTACTACTAAAGGCAGATATGCTGTTGCTTTTTAAGCACTTTATGGTTGTTACGTATCTATGTGCCCCAGAGACCTCGATGGGTCTAATTGATCACGCACACGGCGCTTGAGTATTTTCGCCTCAGGAAATCCTTCATCTAACTCCCTGCACCAAATCAGTGTGTTATTGTAATATATTTTAAAGGTTCCTTTGCTCGCGGGTGACAGTGATACTTCAGCTAAATCATCAGAGAATGTAGAAAGAAGCTCTTGAGCCAGCCAACCGCTACGAAGTAGCCACTGGCATAACACACAATATTGAATTGTTATTTTAGGTTTGTGCAATGAGTTCAGCCTTATTCTTACGATGCATAGAGGGGAAATTACCTGATGCGTAGGTAAATGAAAAGTTTTATCGCAGTTTATGAGCAGGAGACAGGTCAAGTTTAGATTAAATCTCTAGCAAAAGTATTTTTTTGTACATTGCTCTTGAAAACAAATAAATCACCCACAGTAATGTTTTAAGCTTATGGAAATAGTGAACATTGAGTTTAGGGAAACAAGGATTTGGAATTCCATTAATTTTTTTGTTGTGTAGTTGATTTTTATTTGGTATATTCCTCCTCTTGATTTTAATAATCATTGTTGTAATGTCCTTTCTTACCCTGATCCAGTAAGCCAGCATTAAAAAACGAAAGCTGAATTATTGTACGGCGACCAAAAGCAAGACTCGAAATCTCGTTGCTAAAGTAAAGTCCTCTTGAACATGTTTACATGTTGGAATATCGTCAAAACTGTAGTGAAGCTTATATTAAATTAATCCAGTATAGAGTCTGGATACAAATTATTGTGAGTTTTCTATGTCATATGAATATAACGGATCTATGATCCAAATCGCACATCCAGTGCAATCTATTTCTGTAAATAAAAGTACCGTAATTTATGCGGACAGGACAGGAATGAAAAATACTCGGTTCGCCACAACAGGTGATGCCCGAAGTTTTATTAAATGGCTTACTGCAAAGCATTAAGCCATGTATGCTCAGTATTCACAAAGTGCTTGTCTTTTTTAATTAAGAAAGGGCTTTGTGTTTACTAAACCTTCTTATCTTTGCGATTTCTCGCCTTTCCTGTAAAGGTTTACTTCGAACTTGCTAGCCATTTATCTATTTCTGTGTACATAAAATCACGAATAATGGGTTGTGCCTTGGCATTTGGATGTAAATTATCATTTTGCATCAGAGAGTTATCGACAGCGATTGAAGTCATAAAGTACGGCATTAAATATGTATTTGTTTGCTCTGCCACAGACTGATAGCTTTCGGTAAACATACGGGTATATCGCGGCCCCAAATTCGGCGGAATTTGAATCTCCATTAGCGCTACTTTGGCACCTGATAGATGACTCTTTTCGACTAATTGCGTGAGATGCTTTTTTAGTATCTTAATTGGAAAGCCCCGAATCCCATCATTACCACCGAGTTCAATTAAAACGTGACTTGGTTTATGTGTTTGTAGCCAGGCGTCAATTTTGAGTAAGGCATTGTCTGTTGTCTGTCCACTAATGGCCGTATTGATTATTTCGATCGGTTTTTTTTCTGCTGCGTATTTATTTTGTAACAAATAAACCCATGCTTGGGCTTGTTTCAAGCCGTAGCCTGCGCTTAAGCTGTCACCAATGAGCATTATTTTGTCTTTTGCGACGCTAGTAAATGGAAGCAGCGTTAAGATAAATAACACCGTAAACTTTAGGAAAAAACGAGTCATGTCAGTACTTTCTCAATTAAATATAATTCAAGTCGCAGGGTTAACCAAACGAGTGAGTACCCTCGAAGGGGACCTTACTATCCTTAGCGAAATTAATTTTTCTGTCAAGTCTGGGGAGTCAGTTGCTATTGTAGGAGCATCAGGCTCAGGTAAGTCAACGCTACTGAGTTTATTAGCTGGGTTGGATATTGCGACTGACGGCGACATACACCTTGATGGTGATGCTTTAAGTACATTAGATGAAGAAGCACGGGCTCAAGTTAGGGCGCAAAAGGTAGGATTTGTGTTTCAATCGTTTATGTTGGTGCAAAGTCTTACCGCATTAGAAAATGTGATGCTTCCGGCAGAGCTCGCTGGTGATGTTAATGCCAAGGAGCAAGCGATTGCGTTACTTGAGAAGGTGGGGTTGTCTCATAGATTGGCACATTACCCCTCTCAACTTTCGGGGGGAGAGCAACAAAGGGTGGCCATAGCTCGTGCTTTTATTGGTGAACCAAAGATTCTATTTGCGGATGAACCCTCTGCAAATTTAGATAGCAAAAATGGCCAGCTAATTGAAAAACTATTGTTTGATTTGAATAAACAAAATGGAACCACATTAATTTTAGTGACGCATGATGAACACCTTGCGCAGAGTTGCCAACGTGTGATTCATATTGAAGGAGGCAAGTTAGAGCAGATCAGTGAAGGGGGAGCGGTTAATGTGGGTTAAATTAGCATTTAAATTGTTTGCTCGAGAGCTTCGTCGTGGTGAGTTGACGATTATATTTGCGGCAATTGCTTTGGCGGTTTTAACCGTATTTAGTTTGTCCTCAGTCACTGAACGAATAGGTTTAAATATTGAGAAAAAAACCAGTGACTTCATTGCTGCAGATCGCAGACTATCTAGTAACCATGCTTTTACTGACAATTATATTAATGAAGCCAATCAACAAGGGTTAGAAACGGCGTCACTGTTATTTTTTGACTCAATGCTATTTGCAAATGATGAGCTAGTTTTGGGATCAGTGAAAGCGGTCACTGAGCAGTATCCATTACGAGGCATGGTGGAAATAAAAGACACGTTAGAGAGTGTGGGTTATGAAATTCGTGGTGGGCCTAAAAGTGGTAATATTTGGCTCAGTGAAGGGCTGTTTTATACCTTGAACGTGAATGTTGGTGACACAGTTGAGCTTGGAGCTGGTCAATTTACCATTAGCAAAGTCTTGGTCAGTGAACCTGATGCGCCGTTTTTTTCACTCGCTGGTAATAAACGCGTATTGTTAAACTATGCCGACATTGCCAGTACAAAAGCCGTTCAAGTTGGCAGTAGGGTATTTCACCGTTTGTTGTTTGCGGGTACTGACGCACAGTTGTCTGACTATTATTTATGGCTAAAGCCACAATTGAAAGAAAATCAAAATTGGGAAGGGGTAAAAGATCGCCAATCACCATTAGGTGAAAACTTGGCGCGTGCGGAGCGATTTTTATTATTGGCTGGCTTGTTCGGTATTATGCTCGCGGCAGTGGCAATGGCTGTCTCTGCAAAACGTTATTGTGAAAGGCAATATGACCCTGTAGCAATGATGAAAACACTCGGAGGAGGCCGAGTTGTAATACGCAAAATATTTTTAACGCATCTCGCATTAGTGACGAGTGTTTCAATTATTATCGGGTTGAGCATCGGCTTTGTATTGCAGTACTTCGGTGCAAATTACCTAGCACAGTTTATGGGGGCGGAGTTACCTAGTGCAGGCATAAAGCCATGGTTATTGTCGGCATTTATAGGTATGACTTGCGCTTTAATGTTTTCATTAAAACCTTTGCTTGATTTGTTCGATATTCCACCTCTGAGGGTCTTGCGCCGAAATTTAGGCGACCGCTTAGCGATAAGCCGTATTCATATGGCATCATCTTTGTTCACTATTTTTTTATTAATGTGGCTATTCAGCGGTGAAATAGTAATTACACTTATTTTGTTTGGATCTAGCTTATTGGTAATTGGAGTATTATTTGGTATTTCTAGGGCGCTTTTCTCATTTGGGAGAAAGTTAGGTTTAAGCCCAGGGTCAAGTTGGTCACTGGCAATTGCAACCTTACAAAAGCGGGCGAACGCCAATGCGGTGCAGCTCATTAGTTTCGCTTTGGCGATTAAGCTGATGTTATTTTTAGTGGTTCTAAAAAATGACATGATTTCAGATTGGGAAATGCAAGTGCCAGCTGACGCACCAAACGCATTTTTCATCAATATTGCTGAGCAGGATATTGAACCAATTACCACTTTTTTCAATGACAATAATATAACCCATGAAGCATTTTACCCCGTATTTAATGCACGGGTTAATGCCATTAATGGCGAAGAGCTTGCACGTCGAGTATCAAAGCAAGAGGGAGAAGAGCGCGATGAAGATGCTCGAGAGGGCGTTAGCCGAGAACCAAATTTAACATGGCTGTCAGAAATCCCTGAAGGCAATGAAGTGATTGAAGGTGAGTGGTTTAGTAATGGTGATGACATTGAAGTGTCGGTATTTGAAGGCTGGAAAGAAGTACTCGATCTAGAATTGGGTGATACGATCTCATTTTTGGCTAATGAACGGCGTTTTGATGCGAAAGTGACCAGTTTTAGAAGTGTCGATTGGGGTACGTTGAAGCCTAACTTTGTCATGATATTAAGCCCAAATATGGCAGGTAAAACGCCGGTAACTTATTTCAGTGCCGCTAAATTGGAAGCACAGCATAATAAAGGTGTGAGTCAATTGCTGCAGCGTCATCCAACGATGAGTATGATAGATATTAAGAGTCGCTTGGAGCAAGCACAATCAATCATCGCGCAGGTGTCGCTTGCGATAGGGTTTGTATTGTCGATTGTATTAGTCAGTGGTGCACTGGTCTTGATCTCTCAAGTTCAGGCCAGTTTAGCTGAACGTATGCAAGAAGTGGTGATTCTAAGAACCTTAGGGGCTAGAGGGCGCTTAATTAAGCTGGCGACACTGTATGAATTTGTATTGCTGGGAGCTATTGCTGGATTTGTTGCTGCCCTTGTGAGTGATGTGGCGTTATTGCTTATTCAGCAGCAGCTTTTTGATGTTGCTGGGCGGTTACATTGGTATATATGGCTTTTAGGGCCAATCAGTGGTGCCGCGTTTGTTGCGACAATCGGATATTTTATGGTGGCAAATACAATGCGGCAAAATACGCAAGGATTATTGAGGAATTTATCTTAAATTGAGGCAAGTATTTTATTTATATTAAGGCCACATTTAAGTGGCCTTTTTATTGCATGAATAATCATTACCTCTCACGCTTGGGCCCTTGCGAATAAGGAGTGAGCATCGGCATCCGTACTCAGTGGCTGTTAAGTTAAGTACCTATTTAAGTTATTAATCATATGCTTATATTCTTCAGTTAAGTTTTTTATAACCATCAAATAAATCAATAAAGTGGATTCTAGCGTCTATACTCACATTGAAATCAACGTAAAATTTATTAAGTATGGAATGATGCTATGAAGAAACGACTACTCGCTGCTGTTGTTAGTTTGGCTTGTATTAGTCTAAATGTACAAGCTGAAATTAGGATTAATGGTTTTGCATCCATTGTTGCTGGTCAAACGTTAGATGACAATACGACATTGTATGGTTATGACGATGATATTTCTTATAAAAATGAGAGTATGTTTGCATTACAACTGTCGTCTGACTTACAAGATAGACTGAGTGCCACAGCACAAATTGTTGCTCGAGGTAACGAAGATTTTGACGCCGAATTTGAATGGGCTTATGTGAGTTATCAAATCAATGATGACTTAAAAGTGAGTGGTGGAAAAATGCGGATCCCATTCTATCGCTATTCCGATTTTCTAGATGTTGGATATGCTTATCGCTGGGTGAGGCCTCCTCAATCTGTTTATAACTTTGCTTTTTCAACATATGAAGGCTTAAACCTATTACACTCGACCACATTGGGCGATTGGGACTCGACAACTCAGCTTATATACGGTTCATTCTCGGGTAGGGTCCCCTCTGCAGCGGGGGCGACTCCAGAACAAGTTGAGTTGAATGACTTAGCGGGTATAAATTGGACTATATCCTATGACTGGTTTAGTGCAAGAGCTGCTTACATCGTTGCTGAAACGACAATCAGTGCCTCTAGTGTTGTCGGCTTAACCGCGGCTCTAAATGGATATGGCTTGAATAATCAAGCAAATAGTTTGCTAATCAGTGAAGATGATGGCGCGTTTTTTGGTTTAGGGTTTTCTATCGATTACGATAATTTTCTGTTTGATGCAGAGTATACCGAAATAGAAGTTGAGAATAGCTTATTGCCAGATCAAACACAGTATTATGCATCCGTTGGGTATCGAATAGATGACTGGACCGTGCATTTAACTTACGAAAATAACGATGATGAGCATGATTCTAATCGGTTAAATACAGTACCGGCTTCCATTTCTGGGCCGAATGGAACAGTTATTCCCGTGTCACTAGATCCAACGAATGCAAATTCACCATTATTACGAGATGTCACTAACCAAGTTTTGTTGGGAGCTAAGCAGGAGAGCAGTACTGTGAGCGTAGGTGCTCGCTATGATTTTCACCCTTCAGCTGCGCTTAAAGTTGATTTAAGCCGTTATAATGATGATATCACTGATCAAGATATAGATGTGTTGGCAGTGGCGATAGATTTAGTATTTTAAGGAGTGAACAATGAAAAGCCAAATTGCTTTATGTTTATTTATGAGTGCCTTTTATGTCAATGCTGAGGTTGCTGTAATCGTGAACGCCAGTAATGGCAATAGTTTAGATAAAAGTGCGATATCAAAAATATATTTAGGAAAATCGAAATCTTATGCTGATGGGACTAAAGTGAAAGCTGTAGCTCAAACGGGTACATCTGTTGCAAAAGCATTTACGCAAAATGTGGTTGGCAAGTCGAATAGTCAGTTTAAGGCTTATTGGTCTAAGTTGATTTTTACGGGCAAAGGCACGCCACCAAACCCATTAAGTAATGACCAAGCCGTCATTGATTTTGTTATGAATAATCCAGAAGGTATTGGCTATATAGATAGCGCTAAAGTGACAGATAAAGTAAAAGTGGTTGGTAAATTTTAGCTCAACTATATTTTTAAATATAAAAGGCACCACTAAGGTGCTTTTTATGTTTATCGGGCATAAAAAACGTATTTTAATATTCAAAGTGAATTAAATAATGGGTATTAACATGATTTTTCGGGTTGCAACATTAGAAGACTTATTTCGATTGGAGCAGTTTGAACAAGCGGTAGTTGAAGCTGAAAGACCATTCAATGACGCCTTGAAAGCGCAACAAGCACGCTATTATGACTTACCTTTTCTTATCGCCGATAGCCAAACTTATTTACTGGTCGTAGAACACCAAGCAACTATCATCGCGACCGGTTATGTTCAAATTCGCACTTCAAAGCAATCGGTTTTACATGAAAAGTATGGTTATTTAGGGTTTATGTATGTTGTACCAGAGCATCGTGGAAAGGGGTTAAATAAAGCGGTTATTGAACATTTGATTGATTGGTCAAAATCAAAAGGGATATGTGATTTTTATTTGGATGTGTATAGCGAGAATGTCTCAGCGATTAAGGCATATGAAAAGCTTGGTCTAAGGAGTTCACTGGTGGAAATGAAATTGCATTTATAAAGGCAATAAAAGGGTTTTTATGCGTGCACTTGTTAATGCGTACTAAAGTGGCATTTGTTCTAATCGTGAACCGATATATAGTTAATACCATGTAAATATTGAAGATTGAATGTATATGCAGGGTGCAGAAGCCGAGCTGTTTAAAGCCCTTTACGTGGCATGTATTGCTGCATTGTTACAACGTTATGCGCATTTTTTCGCGATAAACCGCGGTGAAAATAATAAGTACAATGGACTACATACGTCATTTACATTGAATAAAAAAGTAGGTCCAGCCAGCTCGCTGGATTTAATGATCACTTATAGCGGTGATACGCCAGCATTAATTGACGATTTTATTATCGCTATTTTTGATGAGCCACAACTACGAGCTGCAGAAGTGAGTTTCGCGCCACACCGAGAAGCTTCTCGCAGCTTAGTGCCAAACTCTCTAAATGCGCCACAGCCTTTAGGGAGTTATTTAACGATTCCATGGTGGATGGCAGTAACTGTCGGTGGTGGTGGAGCTGGTGGCGCAAGGGCCAAGTACAAATCCGCGTATATGAATGATGTTTTTCCTGAACATCAAATAGACACTCTTTGGGAAATGCTCACTGCTGATGGTTTTATAAACCCTGCAGCGGCGGTACAAATATCGTCTTATGGTGGGAAAATAAATACTATTGGGAAATATGATACGGCCGTATCGCACCGTGATTCTATTTTAAAATTACAATATCAAGCGTACTGGTTTTCACTTTTCATGATGACTATAATATTGACTGGATGCGTAAGCTTTACACTCGAATGTACGGTGCATTAGGGCCTGTCTCAGATGGAGTGATGGATGGGTGTTATGTGAATTACCCTGACGTTGATTTAGATAATTGGCAAGTGCTCTATTACAAGGATAATTATCCTCGCCTACAGCGGATCAAAGCTCAGCTAGACCCAAAAAATAGATTACATCATACTCAGTCAATTGAAGGACACGTTTAATTCAAAGAGGCTTAATATTCAGCGTGAACTTTTGCACTGGCATCAAAAAGATGCCAGTCTTAGAGCACTATTGATGTGAATGAGTTCGGGAGTAAATTATGAATCGACAGTGGATAAATTGGGCGATTAAAACAATTGAAGCAGACTACACTCGCTCTGCAGACACCCACCTGATTAGATTAGACTTAAAAAGCCATCCTAATATACTTATTTACTTAAAAGATGAGAGCACGCACCCAACGGGTTCTTTAAAGCACCGTCTAGCACGTTCATTATTTTTATATGCGTTATGTAATGGGAAAATAAATGAGGATACCCCCATCATAGAGTCATCCTCAGGGAGTACAGCAGTATCAGAAGCTTATTTTGCTAAGCTATTGGGTTTACCGTTTATTGCTGTCGTACCTAAGTCCACGGCGCGGGAAAAAATAAAGCAAATTGAGTTTTATAATGGACAATGTCATTTAGTTGAACAAACCGATCAGATCTACGCCGTCTCAAGGGAGCTTGCTGAGCAAATGGGAGGGTTTTATATGGACCAATTCACGTTCGCGGAGCGGGCTACTGATTGGCGGGGAAATAATAACATTGCGCAAAGTATTTTTAAGCAAATGGCAGATGAGCCTTTTAGTATACCGAGCTGGATAGTGATGAGCCCAGGTACAGGGGGGACTTCCGCGACGCTAGGTCGATATATACGTTTTCAGCAATACGAGACAGAACTCATGGTTGTTGATCCTGAGCATTCTGTTTTTTATGATTATTATCAGACACAAGATGTGACCTTGACGCATCATTGTGGCAGTAAAATAGAAGGGATAGGTCGTCCCAGAGTTGAGCCTTCTTTTATACCTGGTGTAGTCGATGAAATGCTCAAAGTACCGGATCAAGCAAGTATTGCAGCGATGCATTGGCTGAGTGCACAGCTAGGGCGTAAGGTGGGGCCTTCATCAGGGACGAACATATGGGGCGTATTGCATCTTGCTGATAGGATGAAACGTCAAGGAGAAACGGGAGCCATTGTGTCATTGATTTGCGACAGTGGTGAGCGCTACCTAAATACCTACTACAATGACCAGTGGGTTACGGAGAATATTGGAAACGGACATCATCATAATGATTATTTAGCACAGTTTTTTTAGTCATTTAGCCTCTGCGGAAATTGTTGAATATACATCAGATGACTCAACAATATTTAACAAGTAGGGTGCTTAACCGACCGGCTAACAAAGTGCCGCGCCGATGAAGTAATTATTCTGACAAGTTTCTATAATAAACACATACTTTCTTCACTTTTGTATTGTTTAATGCGAGAAAATTTTTCGCATTAAAGGATACACCATGAATAATCTATTTTTATTACTGGCAGTTGGTGTGGCTGTGGTCAGTAGTGTGGCTTTAGTACGGATGAGTACTTTACGGAAAAAAGATCAAAAAGCATTACGAGAAATTAAAAAAGCAAAATCGGCGCTGAGCAAAAAGATTTTCTATCACGGTGATAGTGATATTCCAAACTACCGTCAATTTATGCAAAAGCTGCTCAAAGTTGAGCGAAAGTTTACTCGGTACCACATATCTTTGATTAAGTTAGGTAAACAACCTGTTTTTGATGACATAGATGAACAGTTAGCGTCTTTCTCTGAGTTGTTTAATACGATTAGTAAGTCTTGTGAGCCTTTTGCATTAGCCTTATACGATTCTGAATATATGTTGATGGCATTTGTCACTCAAGGTACAGGGGCAAATACGCAAGAAGCCATAGAAAAGCAAAAAGACATATTACATAAACTACCCGAACAGGTGTTAATCAGTGGTACCAAGGTACCTATTGACTATGCGATATCATCGTTAAGTTTGACGGGATATTCGGCGATTTACGGTATGGACAAAGTGCAACGTAGGTTAACTTATTCGATGGATCACGCATTGGAGAGTGAAGATGGCACTTTTTTTCATAATGAGCAATTGTATAAAGCTGAAATGTATAAAAAGCATGTGCTTAGAAAGCTCACGAGCAGCATCTCGTTTAATCCAGATGATTTTTACTTGGTGTTTCAGCCAATGTACATTCCGAGTGATCTGGACAAACCCAAACGCTATGAAGCGTTGATCCGCTGGAAAAATCATAAAAACCTTGGACCAAAAACTTTTATCCCGATGCTTAAGAGTCAACCCGGTTTACAAGAGGGAATGACGGAGATTGTGCTTAACCAAGTGTTTTCTTTGCTCAAAGTCCAGCTAGATAGCAAAAAGGATCTGACGCCCATTCATGTCAATATTACTAAGCAAGAGCTAAACACTGAGCACTTATTTGGTCATCTTAAACAATTACTAAAAGGTGCCCCATCAATTGCGAGCTTTATTGTTTTTGAGGTTGAGCAAAATGATACTTTGACAGAAAGCGAATTGATTAAAAGCAATATGCGCAAAATTATCAATTTAGGGTGTCGATTTTCAATCGACAATTTTGGCAATGATAGAAAGAGTTATCAACTTCTCAGTAATGGTTACTACAAAACAATAAAAGTAGACAAGTCTTATATAGGCGAAGTACGTGACAGGCACGCCACCTCTAAATCGCTTGAACAGATCATGTCGACGGCGAAGCGCTCTAAACTGACCGTCATTGTAGAGGGCGTTGAAAATCGATATCAGTTAGATTATATAAAAAGTTTTGAAAATGCCATGTTGCAGGGTTATTACATTAGCGCCCCTTTGAGTGCACATGACTATCTATCAGTGGAAAGTAAACAGTCAGTTACATTAAGTTGATAAAGGACTTTTAACGTATCGCTTATTATTCAATCTAACCGAGAGGACAGACTTAAGTTACTGTATCTGCTGTTTAAAGTCGTGTTTAATTATCATGCTTTACGTTGAACTAACTTGTTATAAAGGTAAGACGGTGCAATATAACTCAGTCTTACCTAGGTGGCCTATGCGACTGCCGCTATTTCTTCGTTATATTAGGCACTGCTGACTTTTGCCATATGCTCGCAAGCAATGACCCACTGACATTATGCCATATTGAAAATAAAGAACCGGCGACAGCTGCGCTGGGAGTAAAGAACTTCATTGCCAAAGCAACCGCTAAGCCAGAGTTTTGCATTCCGACTTCAAAGGCGATGGTTCGGCAAACTTGTTCATCACACCCAAGGCGCTTAGGTACAAAATATCCGAGCAGTAGTCCAATCCCATTATGTAAGATCACCGCAAGCATAATGACCAGACCCGTACTTTCTAATTTGGCTTGATTCAGTGCCACCACAATGGCAATGATGAAGACAATTGCGCCCATCGATAGCATTGGTAATGCCGGTAAGCTCTTCGTGATGAGCTTATTGCAGTATAGGTTTAATATTACCCCCAATGTGACGGGGAGCAACACAATTTTGAATAAGCTAACGAGCATATTTATGATTGGAATATTGACCAGTTCGCCAATAAGGAGCGTGGTTAGTACCGGCGTAAGTATGACACCTATCAAGGTGCTGATGGCTGTCATGGTGATTGATAAAGCAACATCACCTTTAGCGAGATAACACAACACGTTGCTTGCGGTACCACCCGCTACGGTGCCAACTAATACGAGCCCTATCAATGATTGGGTGTCGAAATTCATGCCCTTTGCCAGTAAGAATGCCAAAATAGGCATGACGGAAAATTGCAGTAAGATGCCGATAAAAATTGCTTTTTTATTCTCTGTGGCACGCAAAAAATCTTTGGGTGTCAGTGTGAGCCCCATGGTGAGCATGATCACCATGAGTAGAGGAATAATCATACTTTTCAGATCAACAAAGTAGATAGGAAATACAAATGCGAACGCTGAAAATAAGATTGCCCATAGCGGGAATAATTGTACGGTGATAGCCATTGATTTTAAGATTTAAATTAAGTGTGATCAGATACTATCCTGAATTTTTAACCTTTACGAGTTACATGGCTTTTAGTAAGTAACCTCAGGTTTGGATAAGGGTTTTGGAATAGAAAATGTTTTGTAAGTAAACTTACGTACAATCCAATGATGATATCTTGTTCAATATCAAGGAGCTTTTATGCAGTAATAGCGGGCTATTGCAAATGAAAGCAACGCCGAGAGTGAGAAAAATAGCTTTATTGGGCAAATTCGCTTATCCAGAGCTGAGGTTAAGTAACGACATGAGCGTACGATGCCACATAAATGTGTCTCACTCCCCTTTGAGTGTGAGTACAAAGTTATGGCTGAGCTGATGTTACATCTAAGGTCGTGTGAGTGATAGGTCTACTTGTTATAGGTTTCCATGCTCCGTACTGTACTGAATATAAGTTCTAGAACCAATAGCTTATGCATTACTTTCACTTTATTTCGGCCTTTCACCCATAGATTATTCCGTTTTTCAGATTCTTCTTTGTAAATTAATTCTTCATCAAATGTTCATGTTAAGTAAATTTAAATGCAAAAATATAAATTATATTGTATACAAAGGTGGTTTTGTATTGTAGTTTTAATAAACAAGCTGACAGTTTGAAGTCGTATTTGCTTGTGTTGTTTTTCTGTTTACAGATTCAAAAAATGTATTTTTACTTTTCAAAGTATTGAGTTTGAAATGTCAAAATGCGCAGCGAATATAAAAATAAAGTCGTCAACTATATGGCGACACAACAACATGTAAAGATACTCACAGGAGAGAATCATGCTATTTAATTTTAGGGGTTTATGCAGCCTAAGTAGGCAAAATATACACGGGCATAATTATAAAAAAAGCTACCTTATGATGTTACTAGCAGGTATGTCGTCGACTTCAGCCTTTGCCGGTGAAATAGTAGAGTCTAAGTCATTTCAAAATCTGACGGCGCAGTCGCAAAGCAGTGTGTCACTTGAGTCTAGTGCGTTTCATAAAGCGAGCTCAGGGCAGATTTGTGGTACAGATACGAACTTGCAAGACTGGAACGTATTACAAAAAGAGAATGCACGTCAAGCATTACTCCCTAGTAGTTTGACAAGCCAAATACAACAACGTATGGCACAAGCATCAGATGAAGCAGCAGCCAACGGTAATGGCGTGGCTGGACGTTACTATATTCCCGTTGTTGTACATGTATACGGCGATAGATACAACTGTGAGACCGGCACATATTGTTTAACTGAGCAAAAAATCATTGATGGTTTAAATAAAACCAATGAAGACTTTAGAGGGTTGATCACGGATGATGGCCCTATTGCAGCTCAGTTTCAGGCAATCCGAGAAAATCTAGATATTGAATTTGTTTTAGCCAAGAAAGATCCCAGTGGCAATGCCACCAATGGCATCGTGCGCCATGCAGAGAAAGCTGGATATGGGGATGGTGAGAAAGCCGACGCGCAAATTGCAGCGGATGCATGGGACAACTTTAAATACATGAACATTTACATTCAGCATGACTTATATGCGGATGGCAAAACCAATAACTCAGGGGTGGCATGGTACCCTCAGGTCAGTATGTCGGAAGCTGGCTTAGCACGGGTGGTATACAATGGGGACTATGTTGGTGCAAACACCAATGAAAATTTCCGCTCAGTATTAACACATGAATTTGGTCACTTTTTAAACCTTCCTCATACTTTTGATGGTGAATGTACAGTACATTCACAGCCATTTTGTAGTGCTACGGGGGATGGTTCGTGTGATACACCGCAAATGAGCAGCAGCGTGTTGCAAGATAATGCGACAAACTGCTTAGGTGAGCCAACGAATACCGAAAACTTCATGCATTATTCAGACAACTACGCGATGTATACTCAAGATCAAGTTGAACGCATGACAGCAGCATTACACGGTTCAGCACGAGCGACGCTTTGGTCTAATAGTAATTTGATCGCAGTTGGCTTAGACGACTTAACCAGTAACGCCGATCACCCTTGGGATGGACTAGGTGGCAACCCAAAACCACAAGGTACTACGGTTCAAACATTTAATAATATATCAGCACAAAAAGGCGAAGTTGATAACTTTGAAATGTCGGTGCCAGCGGGCACTGAAGCAGTTGCATTTTATCTTGACGGGTACGATGAAGATCCTGACATGTATGTGTCTAAAGGCGCAGCCCCAACCAAAACTGGTGATAACTGGGATGCTGATTTCATCTCGTTTAGAAGTGCAGGCTCCCCTGAACTCGTGACGGTTTCTTCTCCTTCAAGTACAGAAACTTATCATGCAGCAGTCGATGCATTTTCCGCTTATTCTAATGCCACATTAAGCGTCATTACCGCCCAAGACAGTACATTGTGTAATGGCTGTGAGCGAGTATTTTTAACCGAAGTGAAAGACTTGGCGTCAGCCAAAGGAGCACCGGTAAAAACGTATCAATATCAAATACCGGCAGATGCAGTACGCACCGTTGCGGTTATGCCTGGTGGTTATGAAGGTGATCCCGATGCTTATATGAGTATGAATGCGACACCCGATAAAACCACGTATGATTGTGGGCCTTTCAGCGCGCCGCGTCTAAGTGAGTACTGTGAGTTTGGTGCTGGTGGCGGTACACTCAATATTATGATTGACCCATTTTTAGAATATAGCGGTGCTTCACTGGTCGTTTATTATGAACGAGGTGCGGCATCTGGACTGCCAATCGCTGAGGCGAATGGGGATTATTCAGCACTGATAGGTCAAGATATTACATTTAGCAGCACAGGCTCGAATGACAGTGATGGCTCAATCACGTCATATTTATGGGCTTTTGGTGATGGTGCCACTTCTACGCTTGCGAATCCAACACATAGCTACCAATCAGCGGGTAACTATAGTGCCTCGTTACAGGTGACAGATAATGATGGTAACACCGCAACGGATGCGGCTAATGTCACAATTACTGCGAGCAATCAAGCTCCGGTGGCGAATGCCAATGGGCCTTACTCGGTTGAGCTTGGCAAAGCCATTACGTTCAGCAGTGCTGGTTCATCTGACCCTGATGGTTCCATTTCCGCTTATGCATGGGAGTTTGGTGATGGACAAACAAGCACCAGTGCTACTCCAACTCACACTTACGCAGCGGCTGGCAACTATAGCGCTACGCTTAAAGTGACTGACAACTTAGGACTGACAAACACGTCAACTGCACAAGTTACAGTGAGTGAGTCAAGCTATTGTGAAGCGTCAGGTAATACGCGCTATGAGTGGATTGCGAATGTGCAATCAGGCAGTTTTACGAACCCGTCTCAAGGTGTTGGTTACCAAGACTTTACCAGTAAAGTAATTGAGTTGACTGAAGGTAAGAATACGCTGACATTAACGCCAGGTGGTACTTACACTGAACATTGGACTGCATGGTTAGATAGTAATAATGATGGCACGTTCAGTGACAATGAAAAAGTACTCACTGGTGTGTCTGGTAAAGGCGCTGTCAGTGGTGAGCTGAGCGTTCCAGCAGGCTTAGTTGGCCAATCTTTAAGAATGCGCCTTGCTATGAAATATAGTAGCGCAGCAAACACCGCATGCGGCAATATTGGTGATGGTGAAGTAGAAGATTATACCGTATTGGTTAAAGCTGGAGGTACAACTCCACCAGTTTCACAAGTACCAAATGCCTGTTTGACACAATCGCCTATCACGGGTGGTCGTTTAGAAGCAGGCACAGCCAGTTGCTTAGGAGGCAATGGTACGCTTTGGTTAAGTATTGCTGATGTGTCTGCAGCACAAAGTGTAGCAATTACCACAGCGCATGGCCAAAGTAACTTAGAGATCTTATACAAAAATGGTGGCTGGCCAAGTGACACTGATAATGATGCGACATCAAACAGTGGTACGCAAACGGAGTGTATTTATATTCCGGCAGGGACTCAGCATTGGTCATATTTAAAAATTAACGGTGATGCGAGCAATACCAGCATTATTGTTGATTTTGATACGGCAGCTTGTCGTAAGTAACCCGAGTTTTATTTCCCCCCGACTAAAGCAGCGCGTAATGCGCTGCTTTTTTTATTTTTTTGCAGTGAATAATTTGGTTTAAATGATTGATTTTTATATTAAATGGTGATTTTATGCTTGTTGCGCTATTGAGAAACACTACAAGTTATCACTCAGTAAATACTGTTGCCAAGGCTGCACGATAAAAGGATATTCACCAGTCACATCAACGCGACAATACCAATATTGTAGTGCACCCGTATTGATCCCCTGGTATTTAAAAATCACATTGACGACAATACGGTCTCCACTGTTTAACATGTCAGTGTCTACACTGAGCAACTGATAACCACTGGGATTGGGTCCATCTGAACTTGAGTTATAGTATAACTTATAAGAATGATTATACACATCAACATTGTTATACAACACAAAGTTAAGCGCTCGCGTGTTATCTGTGTTGCCAGCAGAACTATCGAGGGCAGTAATTTCCCCAACAAGTTGCGTGAAATGTGTATTTGTGCTTTTTTCACCATGACACACTTGGCCATAGGGCATTACCGCTGTTGGCATAATCGCAGTGACGTGCATCTCGTATGCACCAGAGGCTACGCCAATCACGACAACTTGCCCATCAGTAGATGACTCGTTACGGCCCAGTGCTGAAATACACTGCGTAAGCAATTCATCGTTAGTCAGAATAAGTTTATATTGCTGTTCATTAAAGCGGTTATCTAGCACCCAATCCATCGCCCGTGCAATGTAGTTATTTTGCGGTTGACTGAGGCCTTTAAAGAGGGCTTGATACAATTGCGTATTCCGGTTTAAGCGTGCTAATGCAATATTATCATTCACGTTTTCAAGCATGGGTAATGGGTTAGATGACATGATGCTGTTTTGGTTTAGTTCTTTTTCTAAATTTAACGTAGGAAATTTAGCATTGATATTACCCACGCAATACACATATTGATTACTCATTGGTTGCGTCTCAAATTCAATTTTTTCGGTGAGTGCACGTTGTAACACCATTGGTTTTTTAAGGTGTTGATATATTGATTCATTCTTGTGATACATAAGTAACTCCTAGCTGCTTTTAGCAAAGGGGGCGAGCTTAGATGACACAAAAGGGTACGCGTTTGTCACATCAATATTACACGCAAATCGGGTGTCATTCGGATTAGAAAGAATAACCTCTATAATGGAGCGGTCATCATGCAATGACACATGTTGAAAATGCACGGCGTTGACGTTATCGATGATCTCATTTTGCGTTTGACTAGTATTGATTTGATCAAAATGCGTGACTAAATAATTGCTAGCGCGCTCCAAGTTTGATCGGCCTATATTGGGTTTTAATTGTGCTAACGCACCTTCTCTGGTTTTTTTTGGTGGACTTTTTGTACCGTCTACAGTATCAATTAAATGCTCGACCAGAACGCTAGGGAGCGCTTCTGAACCATGGCTGCCAGCCACAGAAATACGCTCGACTAACCCGACTAAAATAACCTCGTTTTTAGTTGACGCTTGGATCAGCGCATTTAATTGTGTGAGTGTTCTTGGGTATAACGTATATGTATCAACATTATTAATGGTAAATACCCAAGTTGCTTGTTGTGCGAGGTACAAAAAAGGGCGAATACGAAGATTCGGCTGCTCATTAGGCGACGTTACATAGTTAAAAATCTGATCAAAACTGGTAGTAGATTGCTTGGTAAATTCTGCGGCGGCCTCGTACTGTTTTTCTAAATCTATTGTTGCGAAATACGGCTTAACATAGCCTATTGCATACACGTGTCCATGGGGGTGTTCATGGTTACATTGCAGCGTTTCTTGAGTTTGGCTAGTTGTGTTGACCACATCTGGTTGAGCTGCATTGTGCGTCTCATCTGATAAATTCATTTTTTCGATCCTCAAAGAACAGTATTCATATCAAAGGCTGTACTGGGGTGAAAGCTTGGATAGCAGTATTAATAAAGGGGTACAAACCAGTCACATCTATCCGACAATAATAATAATGCTGCTTGTCTGAACTGTTCTCTTGATAGACGAATGTCATATCGACAATAGAGTGGCTTGACACAGAATCAAACATAGTCATATCAATACGTAACAATGATGCGCTTTGTGTCGTGTTTGATCCGGTTTGCATTTTATGGGTATGTTCATACATATCAGGGTAGCGAAATGCCACAAAATTACGCGCTCTATCGAAGGGGGTCACCCCCATATTTGGTGTAACCTCTAACTCTTTAATGACACCTTGGATCGCTGTGGTTTGCGCCGATGATACTTCCTTAATGGTACGGTGCAATTCATCCAAGGTCTGAGAGTAAATTTGTTCACAAACAACTTCAGGCAGGTTCAGACTATTGTCACTTATATAACTGGTACCAATCACACTGCTATAAACAGTCTCTAGTGTGTCGCTGGGTGCTTTAAGTGATGCGATAAATGAAGCTAGTACCTGCTGCGTTGCAGGCATGAGTAAATACTGATAATGCGCTTTTATAGAGAGTACCCATTGCACTTGTTCGGCAAGATATAAATATTTGTCACGATCTGTGTTGGCATTATTATTAGTAAATACCCCATAATAGTCTTGTTCATTAACGCCAAGGGTGCGGGCAGCGCTTAAAAATTGTTGCTTTATGCCTTTATTCGGAAAACGTACTTTTATTACACCAAGTGCGTAGATAAGATCTGAGTGCTGGCGTTGAATTATGGGGTCAAGACTTTCAAGCAGTTTATTGTCAGTCTCAGGCGTTTCGACAATTGGCGTTGCTTGCGCAGTTATAGCCATCGCATCGTTCGTTTTTGCGTTTATCTTGTCAGTATTTAAGTCAAGGGTTGTGTCGTTTTGTTCGATGTGGCTTTCAGTGGCTTCATCGGCATCTTTATCACTCATTTTTTCACCTTATTAATTGAGCCAAAGCACCGGCCTAGGCCAGTGCATTTTGCTTGTGCTATTGCTATTTAAAATGTCAGGGGGGGTATATTGAATTGTTAAAAATCAACCCGCACCTAATATGGTCTTTGTGGCTTCACCGGTACTGGCTGTGTCGATTGAATATAACGTCGTTACACCCATTGTGGTGGCAGCTTGCCCGGTAATGGCCATTTGTTGTTGTGCGGTGGTCGCATTATGCGCTGCATTCGCCAGTGCTTGAGATGTGGCTTGAAATAGGTTGCCCATTGACATAGCGGGTGCATCACCTAGTACTTTCACATTGGCTTGTGTAACAGCGTCGGTGATCTGATCATTAACTGAGGTTGGAAATGCCATAGTTGTTCCTTAATTATAATATGTGGTTACGTTAAAATTCAGGAGTAATTGTAGAGAGATTATGATGCTAAGTTTTGGATGAACTTACCGATTAGATGGTAAATAACGTGTTTTTTAAATCGTTATTTTTCACAGCTAAACTTGGTGACTCAAAAGAGGTAACATGCCAAAATTAGCCATGTTACCTCTGCTATTCATTTGATTAATGTCCGATTCACCAGTAATAAGTCAACCCATTTCATTCACACCTAGGTCATGCGAGTGAGCTAATTGACGCGTAAACGGCGCTAAAAATTATGTATGTTAAATAACTACATAGCGAGTTTTGCCGTGTTATCATGCCAATTACTTGTTGCATTTTCTGACCTTGTCTTTCATGCCGTGGGTATAGTCTCAAACCGATATAACGAGCTATGCCAATCGAGGTTACTTAGTGTTGGCATTTCCAACCTCAGTAGGACTTAGTCATTATAGAACTGATGGGTTTTACCAACTTGGTAAAAGTTACGATTAAGCGCATTTAGTCTTACCATCGAGGTTGGGTATGATGAGCTTGGGTCCGAGCGATGGCATCGTGTATGTCACGAGGGTGCACTTCAGATCGGCCTTGTGATAGTAACTTCAACGACACACATCGAATGATATTAACAATATCAGCGCCACTTAATGGGTATTGATCTGCGAGTTGCTGAAAGTTAATGTCTGGAGAAAGTCGGGTTTTTTCGCAAAATCCATTTTGCCACATACTTAAGCGCTGTGCGGGCTTGGGGGATTCAAAATGCACAATTGATTCAAAGCGTCTAAAAAAGGCATTATCAATATTGTCTTTAAAGTTAGACGCCAAAATGACAATGCCATTAAAGCGCTCGATACGTTGTAGTAAATACGCCACATTTTGGTTGGCAAATTGATCATTGGCAGAGTTTGATGCTTGCCGCTTACCAAATAACGCATCGGCTTCATCAAAAAATAATATCCAACGGCGATGCTCAGCCAAACTAAACACCTTTTCTAAGTTTTTTTCTGTTTCACCAATGTACTTTGAAGTCACCATCGATAAATCGATTTTATAAACAGCCATGTCGACCGCTTGCCCCAGCACGCTGGCTGTGAGCGTTTTTCCAGTGCCGGGTGGGCCATAAAATAAAGCGCGATATCCAGGGCGCAGTTGTTTGCCTATTTGCCATTCTGTGATGAGCGTTTCTCCATGCTTTACCCATTGAATGATGTCGTCTAGTTGGGTTTGAATTGACGTAGGTAAAACAAGGTCTTGCCACGTCATATTTGATTTGACAGGTGATGCAGCAAAGGTGCTGTCTGACTCAGGGGTATATGCCGTGGCGGTGGTCAGTGTTTGCACATACTCAGCGGTTAAGGCTAATGGTGCACTTAATAGGCTGGGGGCATGCCCATCGTCATAGTGTGATAAAACCCGCTTTAACAACGGGCTTGTGTGTAACGTTTTTAATACTTGGCATTGAGTCATCACGTCATTTCCACCCAGAATAAATGCGGCTGTGGCAGCGCTGGCGTATAGGGTTGCGTCACGCTCAACCATACCAAACTCAGTAAAAGGGCGGTTTGTTTGTTCATTTATACTTAATAGCACATCAAAGAGGGAGGGGTTGATCACAGGGGTTAATGCCAAAATGATCAGGAGCCGCTCTAAGGTACTAAGTTTATTAGATTCAATGAAGTGACCATAGGAAGACAGCGCAGACGTGAATTCTGCAGGTTCAATAATGTGCCATTCAGTTGCGTGCTCACTTTGCTCAAAATAGTGCGTTATGCGCGTGTGGAGTAGCTGTTTTAACCAGCTACATTCTTGCGTTAAATCACGTGCATTATGTGAAAGCGCGCTTGTCTTTTGACAGGCCTCAGACCTTAAACGGTTTTTATGGGTTTGCCACATAGGTGTGTCCTTATAAGTCATATCACAGACGATGGACATAGCGTATAAAAAAACGAGAGGGTTCTCTTGGCAAAGAAGCGGTGTTTATTGGTATATCATGGTATGGCTGTTACATCATGTAATGCCGGTGAGTAGGGGATTGATAAAACTTGGTCGATCTTTAACTTACTCAGATCTAATAACGCTTTGTGTTTACTTATGGCGTAATTGTGATCAATTAAGTCGAGTACCGTGAGTGATGCTGCATTGGCTAACCCCTCGCAAATTGAGGTGACTGAATCGCCGATACGAGTTTGGTATATAAAGTGCCCACCCGCGCAACAATAGGGTATTTTGAGTAAAGTGCGCTCTGATAAAAACGCGACGTTCACTTGTGGATTAGCTTTGATAACCTCTTTGGCTTTAACCCCCGCACTGGCTCTAATTGAAATCGTGATCAGTGCAAGCGTGTCACCTGGTTGAACGGTATATTTGAGTACAGTATGCATAAAGAATACTCTAAGTTAAGAGCAGGTTTGGTATGGCTTGCCTGCTCGTATATGAAAGGGAGTATTATTGAATAGCCCAATAAATCGGGTATGAGCCAGCATTGTCACCAATGGTAATAGTGCGTATTTGGGGGTTGCTGCTAGATTGCTCAAATGGTGTATAAGTAGACTCCAGTACTCGGCCATTTGTTTGCTGTTGTTGCTGCACTTCGTTGCCTAATATTCCCACGGAGTAACCAGATTGAAAAATCTGCTGTTCTACAGCCTGAATTTGGCCTGAACCTGAACTACTCTCCGTGCTTGTCAATTGTAACCAAACAGTCGTGCCGATTGGGATCGCCGCTTCACTGAGTAGATTAAGTACACTGGTAGCGATATCAGATGGAGCTGTTTGTCCAGTGCCAGCACCAATTTTGCTTGCGTCTTGATGATATACAGGCATTAAAGCAAGCCCGTAACCATGTTTGTCATTTGCACCGGTGATTCGATTGGTTTCTTGCGCCGTCAGCGGTATTGTGCTTGGCCCAGAACCTTTGGCAGTTGGGGGAGATTGAGTCGTTGGTGCGTTAAGACTGCGTATACAAAAGTTATAACCTTCACTTTTATACTTATCTGCAATGCTCGGCTTCATCGTACCATTGTATATAATCCCTTTTGCGTGAGGGTGTGCAACCTCAGCATAAGTTAACTGTGGAACGGGTGGATTAACTATTTTGACTAAGGTGGGGTTTTCCGTCGTACCTTTATTATCACCAGTGGTTGAGCTGCTCATAAAAAATCCTATTTTCTTGAATGTTGTTGATCTGAAGGTGAAAAACCAAATAAATTGGTTGAATTAACTATAAAAGAGGGGGGTTTTACCAACTTGGTAAAAGTGGGGTTTAAATTGGTATATTCTACTTTAATGGAGAATTCTTTAACTCTTATTTGAGCTCTGTCGCAACATAGGCCACTAAAAGCGGCCTATATTCAACAAATCATGTGTTGGTTTAGCTATCCAGCGATTGTGCAATGGCTTTGATCCAATCACCATTGTGGTCACTTGAGAACTGCCAATTCATAATGCCGCCAAGGCTAGATTGTTGTTGGATAGGTTTAATCACTTCATTGATGATTGTTTGCACTGGCATATACCCAGAACCCGCATCGTTCTGCGTGACAGGAAAGCCAGCAATAACCTTCTCTGGAGACATATTAGGTAGCTTTGTATAATTCAAATATGAGCTAACAATTTGGTCAGGGTTGGCACTCCATGGCGGGTTGTTGTAAAACTGCACATTTAACCAGTCAATCTCTTGTCCCATCTGCTCTACCACTTCAACATAACCTGCCATGTACCCGCCCTGCTCCAAATAAGGAGGTTGAGGTGCATGAGAAATGATGTAGTCAGGGCTTGGGAGTCGTTTTCTGAGCTCCTGAGTCAAAGAAATCAAAAATTGTGCGCCGTCGTATCCTGCTTGACCTGTGAACGCGGCGGTATCTTCATAATCTATATCCACGCCATCTAACTGATTATTTTTCACAAAGCTTGCCAGCGAGTCAGCCAGCTTGGCTGTGTCCTCTGACAACGAACGGTAGGCGTTGGAACCCATGGTGCCGCCACCAAATGAGATCAATACTTTCTGCCTCTTGTGTTGCATTGCTTTTATGGCCTCAATGGTATTATTCGTGAAGCTAGATTCCGTTGCAGCAATGGCACCACTTAATACTAAATTGAACGGGTTGTTAGACGAAGAAGACAGGAATGCCAGATTCACCACATCATATGGCAGTTCGCTGGCATTAATGAGCGGGATCGCGCCCGAGTTATAATAGGTAATGGTTTTAGACATCATAGTTCCTTATATCTATTTGACTGAAAATGAGGTTACGTAATTAACCTCAGCTCTGGATAAGCGAATTTGCCCAATAAAGCTATTTTTCTCACTCTCGGCGTTGCTTTCATTTGTAATAGCCCGCTATTACTGCATAAAAGCGCCTTGAGATTGAGCAAAATATCATCATTGGATTATACGTATGTTTGTTTTCAAAACATTTTCTATTCCAAAACCCTTATCCAAACCTGAGGTTAATTAGCTTAGCTACACCCGGCCTACCTGACTTGGTAAAAGTAACGATGCTCAGCATGCTGAGGATTAAATGCCCCCTTTGGCTTAAAGTGATTTTTAATCATCATAGACGGGAATACGTTATCGTCTAAAAATCTAGCTCAGTGAGTAGATATTTAACCTGAACTCAGGCTAAGAGATTTACTTAATGATTTATAATAATAAAGTTATTTTTATTTTAGTATTACAAGCAATTACACTATTGCAAGTACTCACTCACTTACTCACTTAATTAATAGAGGTTGGCTTTTTATAGCACTTTGTTTGTTGTGGTTTTTGATTGGGGGATCACAAGGACGGCCGAATTGTGCAGCTATCCTTGTTGTGCTGCCTTAGCGTCAAACAAGCGCTGTACTTTGAGTTAATTAAGGTGTTCTTTAAGTTGATGTAAACGCCTTTCATATTCACCCATAATATTGTGTACTATCCAGCTGGCGATCACGCCACTGCCAACATGTGCCGCCCGAATTGCCTGATATTCTGGGTAAGTATGTTGTAGCCACTCAACACCTGCGCTGATTGTACCGCCAACGGCAAGCCCCAGTAGACTGGCATATTTGCTATAAAAGCTTCGCGCAGAATCCATCGCTTCTTTGGCAATGGGCAGATCTGACGTTTTCAGTTCATCCAACCCAAAGTTTAAAATCCTATTTGCGATGATAACATCATCTCGTTGTGGGTTCGTAAATCCGGGGAAAAACGCCAGTAACTTGGCAATTAATGCCAGTGCAGTGGTTTTTTGTGTGGTGAAAATATTGAGACTCGCCGTAGCCTGAGGTTGCACCTTTTCTGGTTGAAGTGCGATGGCGGGTTGATATTGTTCCGAATTGTCCAAGTCTGTTTGCTCGGCGTCATTTGTATTTATTTGCGAATGTAACGTATCCATAACTTATCCTATTCAGTTTTTTAGCAGGTTGAGTTATGAGTAACTTAATCGGTAACTTGTCGCAGGGCTTGGTATTTTCTATGTTTATGAGACTCTCAAAAACCATTAACCAAAGTGGTTGTACAATAAAAAGACAGGCGATTTTTGTTTTTTAAACCACAAAAACAACCAAAAATATACCTGTTTTTACCAAGATGAAACTATCAACGCGCTCTAAATTATTGACTGGACGGTTTCAACGCTTTGCAAACAGCAAAGCCTACTTAATAAAGGTTTGAAATATGTATGTACATGTAGATAAATCAAAAAGGAATGTATTGAGCCCAAGTATGCATTCTTCCAACAACAAGCAAAATACCAAACCCAAACCTATTCAAAGAATGGCAGGGCTCGCAGGTTTGTTTGGTCTAGATCAATGGCTGCCAATAGGTGCACCAAACCCCACTAGAGCTGATTTTCAGAATTTACTGCATGGTGGCAGAATCGAGGCTGAACAGTTAATGGCGGTGATCCCCGCGGGATTACAAAATACTTTTGATATTGGGCCAAGAGCACAAAGAGGCTTTAAATTTGAATGGGGGGATTGGCAGGTTCACGGGCATGAAGCTGATGCAGGCGCTCAAGCAGGCCATGTTGGGGGCGCAGGCTGGGTTGTGCGCATACGAAATGGCAATCAATGGCTTTTATCTGAGCCGTTGGTCAGCGTTCATCCCGTTGATCACGTTAATTATTTTGCGCCGAGAACCTGGGCACCAGCCAATGGTCCGTTTGCAAGAGAACATTCACATATTCCATTGGATTTCGGCTAATGGATTTACCTAAATTTGAGGCCTACCAAAACTAATAGTCTTTAAACTGGCCTCTCTTTCTATGGTTTTATGTGTTGCTAGATGGTCACGTTACATTGGTTTGTGCAGCACTTTTCAACCAGCCTCTGAGCCATAACCCGATAAAATACCAATTAACTGGGTTTTAATACCAATTGCCATCACCTCAGTAAATTTATAGTAAACACACCTGATAAATTATCACCCTAGATAAGTGTGTTTTGGTGACCTCACAAGTGCGTGGTTTGTGCCATTTGCCAACATAAAAACATCCGTGAGCCCATGCATATTTGCTAACAGATACAGGTTAAATGAGTTACAGACAAGAGAAACAAACCCGAATTCAAGTTCCAAGTGCACCACGTATAAAAACTAGATAAAAATAAGACACTTCTAACAAAGAGACAAGAGAAACAAAGACACCCATTCTAAATTGATTGTTCCTGTAATAGATTGATGCGTCTTTTAATGATCGTGAAATCTGATTCTTCGGGAGGATTTACGATTCTTGCTCGTATTGGATTTAAATCAACGTATACCAAACAAGCGGTGAGTGCAGTTATCTTCAAAATTAGTTTTACGCGCAATAGCTTCGTTGAGTACTCGCATGAACCAGCGGATATCCATTATTCGATTACGAAACAC